>JBCCCR010000020.1 GCA_039033415.1 Pseudomonadota bacterium
GCCGATCTGGATCCGGCGGAGTCGCTAGCTCACTACGATGAGCTGAACCTCCAGGGCCAGTCCGGAATCCTGTTCCCGATGTTCAGCGGCTGGGCCAAGAACGATCTCACCGCCGCCATCGAGCGCGCGAAAACCGTCACCAACCCCGCCGACCGACGCACCGCCGATCGCGCGATCCTGCAGGCCAACGCCAGCGCGCCGGCGGAGGAACTCGAGTGGATTGCCAGCCAGCTGGGTCGGTCGGGGCAGATCAGTAATCGAGCGAGCAACGAGGCCCTCGCGCGCAGGGCACAGACCGAACCCGAGGCAGCGGCGCGGACCGCGCTAGCAATGCAGAATCCGCAGGCTCGTCTAGAGTCGCTGGCCTGGGTGGTGAATACCTGGGCCGAAAGAGATGCTGACGCCGCCATCGCTTTTGTTCTCGACCTTGAGGCGCCCACAATGCGCGCGCGGCTCGGACAGGTTGTTATGGGCCAGGTCGCTCAGAGGTCGCCCGAAAAAGCGTTGCGTCTTGTGGATACCCAGCAGGGCCAGCAAAGGCAAATGATGGTTCAGACTGTGATCATGACGTTGGCCCGTACCAATCCCCAGAGTGCGCTTAAGCTGGTGGACACGCTCAAGACACAGCAGGAGAAGCTGGACGCATATAACGGATTGTTTTCTCAGTGGTCTCAGCTAGACCCAGCAGGCGCCGGGTTGGCGCTTGAGACGCTAACTGGCGTTCCGATCGACAGGAAATTCAGCATGGCCTCGCAAATTGCACAGGCTATGGCTAGCTCGGACCCTGAAGCAGCCCTGGAGTGGGCATGGCGCTGGGATGAGCAGGCAGGCAGCCCGAGTAGGCAACATATGTGGACCTGGGATAACGTCGTTCAGCAAATCGGAAACGCGGATCCTAATCGGGCGCTGGCTCTGGCGGCGGAGCTGCCTGAGAGTAGCCGACGAACGAACCTTGTACGCAACTCTCTGACCCAGTTGGCCGCAATCGATCCGCTGGCGGCTCTGGATCAGCTCGAGCAGGTACCTTCCGGACAACCGCGCAGGTCAGCGATGAGAAACGTCGTATCCAATTGGGCCCAAAGCGATCCGGTCATGGCCATGGACTGGGTAATGGCATTGGCCTCGGACCAGCGGCCAGAGATACTCCAATCCATTTCCTGGAGCGTGATCTCTAGCGACTTGGAGCTGGCCCTGGCTTATACCGATGATATGAATCCGCACGAGAAGGTCTCCTGGATCTCGCAGCTGATCGATGACTACGCGGCAAAAGATCCGCAGGCGGCCATTGCCTGGCTAGCCGAATACGAGTATTTACCGCAATACGGTGAGTGGCTGGGCACTGTCGCCCAATCGCGGATCGTTGACGACCCGCGCTGGGCGCTCAAGCTGCTGGACCGCATCGAGGAGCCCCAGCAGCTGCAGGCTGCGCAGCTCCAGATTATTCATACCTGGGTGCAGTTCGACCCGACCGCCGCGGGCAAATGGTGGCATCGACAGCCCGATGAGAATCGCGATTTAACGGTGCTGGGCGACCTGGTTGGCACATGGGCCTCCCAGGACCGCGATACGGCCCGCAAATGGGTTCTTCGCCTGTCAGACAATCGTGAGCGAGATCGCGCATTAATGGCCTACCTGCAAAGCGCCGGACATGATCAAGCGGATTACGCCAAGTGGACTCTCGAAATCGAAAACCCTGACCAGCGGTTCCAGGCCTACCAGCAGCAGCTCTGGAGCCTCATGAACGGCGATGCGTCACGGATCGACGAGTGGTTGCAGAATGCCCGCCTGGATTCAGACCAGAAGGCGCAGCTGCAGCAACAGATCGATGAGATGCAGCGCCAGCGACTCGGCACGATGTAAGGCTGGAGTGTTATAAGCGCCCGCGGCCGGGTAGAAGGCTTCGTAGCGTCCTTGCAGTAGGCTGATTTTGCTTAAGCGATTGAATTAACTCAGTAAAAACGGCCCTTATTTGGCGTTGGACAGTCTTCTGCTAGGGTTTTGATCATCCAGGAGACAGCCATGGCCAAAACCGCAACCGAAAAACTCAATCAGAAAAAACAGCCCAAAAAGGTGGTGCTCGAAAAAGACTTTGCCGGCATCAAGGCGGGTCAGCGAATGCTGGTGGGAACACCCAAGATGGTGGACGACTACATCCGCAAAGTGCCGGCAGGTGAAACCCGCACCATGCCCCGGCTGCGCCGAGATCTGGCTCGCCGCAATCGCTGCGACGCCACCTGTCCGGTATCCACCGCCATCTTTGTGCGGATTGCAGCCGAGGCCGCGCTGGAGGCGTTGGAAGGCGGGGCGTCAGCGTCGGACGTAACCCCCTTCTGGCGTGTGGTGGGCCCCGAAGATAAGATCGCCAAAAAGCTCCCGGTCGACAGCGAATGGATCAGCCATCAACGGGCGAGCGAGAGCTTGCAACCCTGACTCTCGCTTCTCGACCTGGTCACAAATCTGGGCGGAACATAGCCTAGTCATCACTTACGTTGCAGCCGGTGAGTCTCTTGAGGTCAGCGCCATCCAGGTCAGGCGGAAACGTGGCAAACCTCGGATCAAGGATCAGCTCAGCCAGCGGATCGAAATAGACAAAGTTGCTGGCTGACCACCCGGCGATATGGCAAGGGAACGCAAGATCATCGGGGTCTTCCGGATTGTTCTTGCCATAGTCAACCATAAATAGGATCGTATCCAGGAAGTTACTTTCCGCGTAGGCCACCGTCCCCGCGGGGTCGGTAAACCCGGTTGGGCTGTTCAGTACGTAGCGGTAAAAGTTGAAGTCACGGCCTCCGTGTTTGATCGGATCCTCCTGGGTGAAGCGTCCCAGCATTGGATCCAGGAATCGCCGGCGATTGTCGTACAGCCCAAGCTCCTCACTAAACGGGCGCGCGGCGTAGCGAATGGGCTCGATATTGGCCGGTGCAGCGCCCGTCTGGAGGTTGCCATAACTGTCGTAGTCCACCCAGCTCAGTACGTTGAAGGCCGCGTCGGCTACTCCTCGGACTGACCCCAGGTGGTCCTTCAGGAACCACCGTTCGCCGCTTCCTCCGGCCCGCCAGACGCCATAAAGCTCGTCGATTTCGGCTGGGTCGTAGAGGAACGATGCGCTGATCTCCGCAGCGCTGTCTGCGAACTCGGCGATACGGTGCTCCCGATCATGCAAGACCCAGGTTTTTTGTCCGTTGACCACCCGAAACAGCAGGCGATCTTCAAAGTCATACTCGAATTGAACCGTCTGGTCAGCCGGAGCACCCAGGCTTGGATGAACGGTACCCTGGACGAGGCGATTACGATGATCGTAGACGTACTCGTCGACCACGCTGGATCCGCTGTGCGTGCGCCGAATCAGGTTCCCAGCATCGTCATACTCGTAGCTGTAATCGCCGGCCACCGTTATACGGTTGGGCGCAGCAACCGTGGCCGTGGATGGGGCCAGATGTGAGGTCAGGCGATTTCCACCGACATCGAAGGTATAGCTCTCGTCGGCGTAAGAAGGGTCGGTGTGGGAGGCAGCGGTAATCTGCCCTTTCGCGTCATAGATGTAGCTAACGGTATTACCCGCATGCGACTCGCTGAGCACTCGGCCCTCGTCGTCTCTGGTGTAGGTAAGCTCAGCATTAGGGTGCAGCAGCACGTTCATGTCGTCCAGATGCCTGATGACCGAGACTCGGCTCTGACTGTCGTATTCAAACTCCGATACCGATACGGCGTCACCGCCATTAGTCCCGGTCAACCGCTGGATCCGTTGGATTGTTCCAATCGGATTGCGAAAGATCTGTACCTCGTTGTCGCTGCTGTCAGGATTCCGCCATGTCAGTCGTAGCGTCTCACCGCCAAACGACTCAGCGCCAATAGATGCCTGGGTATTGTTGTTGATGCCGACTCTTACTAGCGTTGGACTTTCCTGCTCTGCGGACCAGGTGTAGCGCACTCGCCAGGACTCCTGACCCGGCAGGATGTAGTCCACGTGGTCGATGCGCGGCAGGCGGCCGCGGAATTCGTGGGTGTAGGTCTCTCCGCCAACGGTATCGTCGACCCGCTCAAGGCCCGTCCCAGGGTCGTACGTAAAGACGATTTCCCGGATAACCGCGCCGCCCATGTCGTGCCAGCGTTCGTGAGTGAGGCGCTGGTTCGCGTCGTAAGCGAAAGTGCGCCGCTTCCCGTTACGATCAATATTTTCGAGGATGTTGCCGTTGCCATCCCGGCCATAGGATTCACTGTTGCTCAACTGGTCCCGGACTGAGGTAAGTCGGTCGGCATAGTCAAAGGTGTAGGTAGTGGTATTGCCGAGCGGGTCGGTGACGACGTTGGGATTGCCGTCTGGATCGTAGCTGGTCTGGACCATACCGGACTCCGGCAGGCTGATTTCCGTCGGGTTTCTCTCACCGTCGTAGAAGATCTGGGAAGTATTGCCTGTCCGATCGGTTCGCGTCTGCGATCCGTCCAGGTTTTCGACCAGGCTGGCCGTGTTGCCTGCCTGGTCCTGCTGCGTGTTGAGCAAGCCGCTGGGGGTGTAGCTGATGTCCAGGCGCCCGTTGTTGTCGGTTCTCTCTATAGGCAAGCCGTTGTTTTGATTCACGAAGTCAACCGTATAGCCGCTCGAATTGCTCTGTGACTTGAGAAAACCATTGGCATCGTGGTCGTATGCGATCTGGAAAGCCGGTGAAGTCGTTTGGGTCCGCAGTTGACCCGACGGTCCGTACTCAAAGGTGGATGAAACACCCGCCGCTGGCTCCTCGCTCAAACGATTGCCTTCATCATCGTAAGTGAACTGATCGACCGATCCGTCTGGACCCTCAAAGCGCGTGATGTTTCCGAACTCGTCGTAAGCGATGTCGAAGCGGTTGTTGCTGAAATTGGCCAAAGGCGGCGTCAGCCGGGTGGGGCGGCCCATGGAGTCGTACTGATAGCCCCATTCCTCGCCGCTTGCATCCACGAATCGGGTCTCCCGGTCGGGATTTTCGGGGTCTTCATATTGATAGGTCACCGTATTGCCACCGGCGTCCTCGATCAGTGTGATATTGCCCCGCCCGTCGTACTCGTAGTACGTCATATTGCCGCGCCGGTCGGTGATGGTCCCGCTGAAGCCCTGCGGATCAGAGTTCACTTCGCGACGCTGGCCGTTTTCGTCGATGGTCGCAAGAAGACGACCGCTGTCCGGGTCGTACTCGAAGCGTCGGGGCATCCTGCCCTGCGGATCCATCATCGTATCCAGATAGTGGGGGTTAGTGACCGAGTAGACATAGCTGGTGATGTTCATATCCGGGTCTGTGACGCTGACCAGATCGCCGTTGCCGTCGTATTCATAAGACCAGGTGTTGCCATCAGGGTCGGAGATGGCCGTGATGCGGCCCTGCCCGTCACGTGCGAAGTTCAAGGCCGGTCCCGCAGAATGCTGGATCCCGTCGGGATTGAAATTCAGCGTGTTGCCGTTTCGGTCCTCTGCACCCAGCATCCCCTTATCTTCGTGCACGGAATACCGAATGCCGTCAGGCGAGATCAACACGTAGCTCTCAGGGTTATAGGGCAACTGGATTGAGAACAGGTAAACGCTTCCGTCGTCCCTGACGCGCAGAAACTCCTGGTCTCCCTGGGGCACTTCAAGCTGAAAGTAATTTCCTGGATCCGGCTCGAACTGGACTCGGTGTGGGATGCCGGTCAGGGTTGGCTGGCCCGGAACGGCGCCGAACGTGAAACCGAGACGCTCGCCGGTCGGGGCGGTAAGGTAGACCCGGGTACCAATGCGAAAAGGCGTGGAGCCGAAGAGACCCAGAACGCCGGTATCCGGGACAGTTTCACCGATATCGGTTTCCTGGAACTTCAAACTCCAGCCGAAGCCGAAGTCGCCCTGCGTTTCAGCATCCAGCGAATCGTATACCCGTGTGATGACGAGCGGGAAACCCGCCAGGTTGATATCGATATCGGTGAACTCCAGCCGGTTGCGCCCCAGCTTGGCCTCGCCGACCACCTCGAGCGCTAGCGGCTCAACCCAGCCGAGGCCGATGTCGTTCTCGACCACGATTCGCACGATGTAGCTGTTGTTGCGCAGCAGCGTGGCGTCGAAGTTGGCGAGCACGGTCGGGGTGTCGACGGTGGTGTTTCCGGAGCCGATCCGGCGCCAGTCCGGAATGTTGGACCCCAGATTGTTGACATCAACCGTATCGGCTCTGGCGTACTCGACGTACCACTCCGACAGCGGTCTGCTCGACGCGATGGTGCCGACGATGTCGACGGTCATGCTGATCTGGTCACCGGCGGCTGGAGAATCGATGACCACCAGCGGCCGCAGGTCTTCCTCGGGAACGTTTTTGGCCACCACCTGGCCGAAAAAGGCGAACTGTCCGGCGCCGTTGACCGCGCCCAGGCGCACAAAATAGACGCCGTCGGGAAGGGTGCTGACCGGCACAACACCTGCCGTCTCGGAGAACAGGTCGCCTGAGCCGGTCGCCAGTTCGAGGTAATCCGGATCGTCGGCTGACAAATTCTGCGGGTCCACGCTGTCGACCGGCGCATATTCGAGAGTCCAGCTGCTGGGATCACCGGTAATGGTTGCAATGATGGACACATCGTCGGAGGTGCTGATGCCGGGAGCGGGCGAGACGATTCGAACCCGGGGTGCGTTAGGGTCATCCCGCGCGCTGCGGCCGGCCACATTCGGGTTGTTGGGATTGGTGCCATCGCTATTGAAAATGATGTAGCCAGCGGAACGCGTCACCGCCTGATTCGCCGTATCGGTGACGGTGGCTTCCAGCAGCAGTTCGCCCGGGTTGGTCAGGCTGATGATTGCCAGGTTGTCCGAATCCAGCGTGGTCGGCTGGCCGTTCACGAGCAGCGTCAGGTCCGCAACGCCCAGATCGTCAAAGGCGGCAACCTCGATCGTCGCACTTTCGCCGGCGCGCAGTTCGGGGGTGTTGCTCTCATTGTCGGTAAGCCCGATCGTGAGTGTCGGCGGCAGGTCCTGGGAGAAGCGACCAAAGTTCAATCCGTTATAGATGCGATTGGCAGCATCGATCGTAACGATGTGTGCATAGGGGTCCGGGTCGGCAAAATTGATGGCCTCCATACCGACCAGCTCAAATCCTTCGATGCTGCCAAGTTCGTCTTGCCCGATGGCACGGATAAAGTTGACGGGCCCTTCCAGGCCGACGCTCGCGAAATCCACGCTGATCGTATTGTCGTCTTCCGAATACAACCCGAGTGAGGTCATTTCAGCAGGGCTTGGCCCGGCCAGGATCTCCACCATTTCGCCTGCGGTCCGTCGCGAAAGGGAATAGACCAGCAGGTCCGGACCGTCTCCGTCGATCATCGGCTCGTCGAAACGGAGCGTAATCTGGGCGTCCGTCGCCAGACTCAGGAATTCCGTGCCCCGGCGGATGTTCGCCGACCCCACCACCGGACGTACCCCGATAGGCCGTAGAACCAGGTCCACTGAATCCAGGACTCTCGGCAGCGGACCCTCGGCGGTCCGTTCCCACTCTCCCGGCCATTCGCTCGCGGTTTTGCCATAGGGCACGTCAAAATCGCCCACCCCAGCCGGTGAGTGAATGTACTCAACCACCTCGTCCGGCAGGCGGTCCAGCGCCGGCGTTAGCCCGCCTTCCGGAAAGGTCTGAAACTCTGGCGGCGCCAGCAGCTGGCGTACGTGATAAATGCCGGCGCCCAAGCCCACAAATCGGTAAAAGCCCTCGGCATCGGTAATGTTGGTCGGTTCCCCTGCGTCCAGCCGGCCATTGAAATTGCTGTCCAGGTAGACCGTTACGCCGGGGCGGCGCTCGCCGTCGCTCAAGCTGCCGTCGCGATCAGGATCGAACAGCACCTGGCCGCTGATCGCGCCGCCGGTGAAACCCTCACCCTCAAAACTGTCGGCAAACAGGATGTCGACGAACCCTTTCTCGGATTCTTGTCCTGCTTCCGCGCTAAATCCACTCAGCGCGGCCAGCAATCCCAGCGTGCCCGCGAGAGTTGTTAGAGTCCGGCGCCAGGAACGAGAAGTCTCTTGGCCATTGGCCGCGTCCGACAGCTTCGATTTCAACTTCATAACGGTTCCCGAGTATTCTCCGAATTGTTTTTTATCGCGTTTTTTGCGCGGCCAGATTGGACATTGAGATTTAAACTCTCGGAAATTTCTGTCGGTAATCGCACGCGTTCGGCGGCGATGGCGGTTGGCTGGAAACGCCAGCTCGTCAAATCCGCTCACTGCGCATCAATCAGCATTTCACATAGTGGCGTATTGTCTTCGGTGAGACGCTGAATGGGGATGACGCCAGGTGCGGCGCCTTCAAGATCGTAGTGGACGGTGGCGTCACCACAACTGTCCCACTGAACTGTGAGAGTGCCACTTTGCGTCGGTGGACCGACAGCCGGATCTGCGGCGTCGAAACGGCCCCCTGCTGAGAGAAAGACATCCAACGCTGCGGTGTCGCCGTCGAACGGCCCCTGGGCGGTCAGCCAGCGATGGCCCGGATCTCCGATCACGGCTGAGGCACCTGCCGTCGGCTCAGACACGTCGTAGGTAAACCAGGCGAGAAACACGATGCCGGTTTCCTCCAGGACCGTCAGCAGAAAACCCTGGCCCGGCGTTGCGGGGTTGAACCAGGCGTCGTTCAGACCGGCATTCAGGAAAAACTGGCAGTCGCTGTCGTCTTGGTCGCGCAAGCCGTCACCGTCGTTATCCAAACCCGTTGCGCCGAAGCGGGCTTCCGAGCCGTCGCTGTTGCAGGAGTCGGCAATCGCGCTGATGGCTTCAAGATAGTTTGACGGCAGTCGCCGCTCGGGGGCGGGCGTCGGGTCTTTGTCATGGCACTGAGAGCACGTGCCTTGACCCACCTGCCGCTCGTGGTGGAGGCGCAGTCCAGCTCCGGCTCCGCAGTGAACTTCAGACCGCGGGTCTGTCGCAAGACCGGTACAGTTGCCGGTCACGTCCTCTTGTCGCCCGTGGCACCCAACGCAGCTCTTTTCAAAAGTCCCGTCATCGGAAAAGTTTGTGAATACGGGGCTCGGCGCCTCTCGGAGATGGCAAGCCATGCACTTGTTATCTACCGATGGCTGATGTCCCTCCATCAGATGTGTTCCCCAAGCGGTGCCATCATGTTGAGAGATATAGTCGCCCTCGTTGAAGGTGCCGTGACAGCTTTCGCAGCCGGAATAGTCGGGGCTGGCAGCCACCGGCTGGATCCAAAATGCGAGCAACCCCATCACAATGGCGTAACTTCCTATCCAACCTGCTTTCATCGTTGTGGCTCCCCTGATTCCTGATGCACTGGTGATTGAGGTATGTGATCTTTTGGTTTCGGTCGCATAGCAGACCCTGGTTCTCCGCAATTTCTGTCTATCGCGTAATTACGTGGCCAGGTTGGACATCGGATTTCAGAATTTCGGAATTTTGTGCCGGCTTTCGCATCGGCCCGCGGCTTTCGTACCGCCTAGTCGGCGGGTTCACCGCCCTGGTCGGGAAGCTTCAGTCGCGACGCAGGCGCGACGACGTGGCCAGTGGGGAGGGGTAGCGTGAGCCGATCCACGTGGATGAAACGATGAAGGTGAGGAGCATCGTGATCTGGATCAGGCTCGCCGCGGGATCGCTGATAAAGCCCGTTTCCAGCGCGAGCACCGCAATTAGCAGCGCAAATTCGCTGCTCTGACCCAGCCGCACGCCGATCTCCTGGGCCACCTTCGGTTTCTCGCCCTGGCGGCTCAGCAGCCACCGGAACACGGCCGGTTTGATTAGCAGGAGCGCCGCGGCCAGAACCAGGGCAGGGAGCAGAATGTCGAGCGCGCCGTGCATATCCAGGCCGGCGCCCACCGAGAAGAAGAACACCACCAGAAAGAAATCACGCACGGGCCGCAGGTTCTGCACGATAAACAGCGCTGCCGGACTCTGCGCCAGCGCGACACCCGCGACAAACGCACCAATCTCGTGAGAAAAGCCCAGCAGATGGGCAATTTGGGCAATCCCAAGACACCAGCCCAGCGTGAGCAGAAACACATATTCATGGATGCCGTCGAAGCGAGCCATGAGCGCGCGCAGCAAAAACTTTTCCACAGCCAGCACAAGGCCAAGCAGCAGCGGCAGGACCAGCAGCAGCCTTCCCAGTTCCCAGCCGAGCGAGGATGTGCGCCCGTAGCTTTCGAGGAGAAGGAGTACACCCACCGCCATGATGTCCTGAAGCAGGAGAATGCTAATGATGAGCTTGCCGGTGCGACGATGGTGCAGCTCGGTCGTCGGCAGCAGCTTTACGCCGATGACGGTGCTGGAGAACATCATTGCCGCGCCGACCACCAGGCTGTCGGCAAGGCTAAGACCGAGCGCCGCGGAAACCGCCCAGCCGACAACGCCAAACAGCGTGGAGGACAAGAGCGTCACAACCGTCGCTTCACCCAGCCGTTGCGCCAGCTCCTGAGGCTGGAGATCCAGACCTAGGATAAACAGCAGGAATACGATGCCGACCTGAGCCATCCGGCGGAACAGCTCGGGGTCCGCTACCGCGTCAGCGCCCCAGGGGCCCAGCAAAACGCCGAGCACAATGTAGGCGACGAGCAACGATTGTTTGAGATAGAGGGCGAGCGTGGCGGCCAGCGCGGCGCCGGCAAAGATCACAACCACAGAAAAGAAAATCGGATCCTCACCCATGCCAAGAGCTTAGCACCTCAATATTTCGGCAACGGCGCACTACGGGAGCGATATCCAGAAGTTATGGAGGTTCGCGGAATCGTAGGTATTCATTGGGAACGACCATGACAGGGCAGTCGACCATCGCGTACAGTTCCGGTCATGCAGATTCCCAGCGAGATGCGCCAGTGGGTGCTGGCGAGCCGTCCAAACGGGCTGGCCACAGAGCAAGACTTTCGGCTTGAGACCGTACCGGTGCCCAGGCCAGGGCCCGGCGAGGTGCTGGTGCGGACACAGTATCTGGGTGTTGCCCCAGTCATGCTGCGCTATATGACCAACAGCACCGACTTTGAAAAGGATCTTGAGATCGGTGACGTGATGCACGGGCGAGGCGTGGGGCTGGTGGTTCAATCCAACAACCCTCGCTGGCAGCCCGGCGACCTGGTCTACGCGCGGCTACGCTGGCGCGAGTACGCGCAGTTCGACGATGACCCTTACTACATCCCCATGCGGATGGCGCACCCGGACCTGAAGTGGTCTTACGGCGTTGGCACCCTTGGCAACAACGGCTTCACCGCCTTGGTTGGTATACGCGACATTGGCCGATTAGCCCCGGGTGACCGCGTGCTGGTTTCGGGTGCAGCCGGTGGTGTCGGGAGCAACTGCGCCTTTGTGGCAAAAGCGCTGGGGGCCTCCAAGGTTGTCGGCATTGCCGGAGGCAGCGCCAAGTGTGAGCTCCTGACGAACCGGCTTTCGTACGACGCCGCGATCGACTACAAGACTGATGGCGTGGAAGCGGCGGTCGATGAACATTTTCCAGACGGCGTTGACGTGTTCTTCGACAATGTTGGCGGAGAGCTGCTTGATCAGGTTATGGCGCGGATCCGGCGCCGGGCAAGGATCGTGATCTGCGGGCGGATCTCCGAATACCTCAAAGACCCGGCGGACTACCACCGCCACCGCAACCTCTATCGGATCGGCCTTATGGACGCGAAGCTGGAAGGGTTTTTTGTGGATGATTACCGGGCGCAATATCCGGAACTCGAAGGGGTGCTGGCAGACTGGATTCGGGCCGGTCAACTCGAGCCCTATGAGGACGTGATGGAGGGGCTGGAACAGATGCCGGCGGCGCTCATCGGCCTCTATGACGGAACCAACTCCGGTGTGCGGGTTGTGCGCATCGATCCCACCGCGGATCAGCGATCTTGACCCAGAGCGGTCCTGTGCGGGGCATGACCGGGCAGCCCTGGTATCCCTGGGCGGTTGCTCTTCTGGCGATGCTCACGGTGGTGGGCAGCAACGGGATGAGCAACTCAGGCTTGACCGTCTTCGACGAATCGCTCCTCAACGAGTTCCAGTGGTCGGTTGGCGAACTCAAGGTCCGCGATTCCATCAATTTTTTTGGCGCAGCGCTGCTGGTGTTTTTTGCGGGCTGGATGATGGACCGGGTTGGCTTCAAGCCGCTGCTGCTGACCGGGCTCGCCCTGCTTTGCGGGGTTTATCTCGCGTATCCATACGCGGAAACCCTGCTGGGCGTCTACGCATTGCATTGTGTGCTGGCGCTTGTGGTCACCTGCTCGGGAAACCTCATCGCACTGATCACGGCAGCGACCTGGATGCCTCACCGGCGGGGCCTGGCGGTAGGGATCGCCGTCGCCGGGACCAGTATCGGAGGCATGATCATTCCCCCGCTGGCGGCGACGCTCAACCAGTCCGTGGGCTGGCGAGAAGCCATGCAGTGGCTGGCGATTTATCCAGCGCTTATTTTTGTGTTGGTTGCCCTGGTCGTTCGGCCCCGCAAGGTTGCGCAGCGCGGCGATCCATCCCTGGCTGAGGGTCTCACTTTTGGCGAGGCGGCCAGGACCCCCCAGTTCACCCTGGTGGCCATCGCCGGCGTCTGCACGTTCTACGCGATCCTCGCGCTTTATTCTCATTTGTTTTTGTACCTGCGGTCGCTGGAGTTTGAACCGGTGACCGCGGCGCTCGGCTTGACGGTGCTCTCGGCCCTGGGTCTGACCGGTAAGCTGGGGGCGGGATGGGCGAGTGACCTGGTGAACCCTTACCACCTGATCCGATTCTGCATGGTGCTGATGCTGACCGGGCTGGCCATCATCGTCCTCGTGCCGGGCGCGATCTGGGCAGGGCTGGCACTAACCGGGCTCGGTTGGGGTAGCCTGCACACCCTTTACAACTACCTGCTGCTGGACCTGTTTGGTATGCGGGCTGCCGGCCGCATCAATGGATTTATTAGCGCCGGCGAATCTCTTGGCGGGGCACTCGGAATCGCCCTCAGCGGTTTCCTTTTTGACAAGGCAGGGGACTATTCGCTGGCGTTCGGCGTGATGCTGGCCGTAATGGCCCTCGGCACGCTGTCGACGCTACGCCTCCGTCCGGTTGCGGGCAGGCCCGAGGCTGTCGGCGCGGCCCATTAGAAGATCAAATTCGGCGCCACGGAATCCATGGGTTCGTGGCATATTGTTACCAGTAGCCAACCCGAGGGGAATATCCAACATGTACCGACACATGAAGCTTGGCGCCTCGTTACTGCTATTGGCGACAACCGCCGGGGCGGAGGTTGTGTCTTCCAGCGAAAACCACTTTGTCCTTCGCCACGAAGCCGAGTCGACGCTACCCCCTCACGCACTCTGGGATCGACTGATCCAACCTTCAACGTGGTGGCATCCGGACCATTCGTACTCGGGAAAGGCAGAAAACTTGTCTCTGGACCCGACTGCAGGCGGATTGTGGCGTGAGGATTGGGAAGGTGGTTCGGTCAGTCATGGACGCGTCCTCTATGTCCAGGAGGGAAAGACCATTCGACTCGAGGCGCCGTTTGGTCCGCTGCAGGAGCTTGGCGTTTACGTCATCTGGACCATCAACATCAGCGAAAACGAGGATGGTTCTACGGTGGTGTTTGACGAGGTGGCGAATGGTCCCTCGACGGCAAACCTCCCCACCATGGCCAAAGCGGTCGACGGTGTGAAGGCTGAGGCGATTCGCCGGCTCACTATGCCGTAGCGACGGCCTGGCAGCGGAGCGTGGGGTAGTCCGTACCACTGGTTTTTAGTCCTGGAATTCACTAAGGTTTCGGGATCCTTCTTTACTGCTTTTCAGGACCCGATATGCTGAACCTGCGAGCTCCGATCGCCTTAGCTTATGCCCTCGCCGGCCTTCTGCTCACTGCCAGCGCCAGCTTTGCCCAGGAGGCCGTACGTCTATCAAAGCCAGTGGCCGTCACGGCAGAACATGAAACGTTCGGGGCGCTGCTGCCCGAAGGTGTTGCAGCCACCACGCTATCATCGGTGATGGGCAGCCCGGAGGATCATCTGGGTACCACGGTGGTCGTCAATACCCGGGTGGATAAGGTCTGTCAGAAGAAAGGCTGCTTCTTCATCGCTCAGGACGGTGAGTCAATGGTACGGGTGTCGTTTGTGGACTACAGCTTCTTTGTCCCCACCGATATCGCCGGAAGACAGGTGACGCTCGCCGGGGAGCTGACGCCGCGAGAATTGACGGAAGCTGAGGCCGCGCACTACCGCGAGGACGTTGGCGGCGCATCAGGCGGAATGGAAGCTGGGCTCGTCTACGAAATCGTCGCCACCAGCGTTCAGGTGCCGCGGAGCTGAGCGGAAACGCCCTGGCCCACAGCGGTTGGGCCAGACCAAGCAATCTCTGATGTCCGATACTCATCAAGGCGTCCTCGGCGCCATTGGCAACACGCCGCTGCTGCGCCTTAACCACGCCTCGGCCGAAACCGGCTGCGAGATTTTTGGCAAAGCGGAGTTCCTCAATCCAGGCATGTCGGTCAAGGATCGGCCTGCGCTCAACATGATCCTGGAAGCCGAGCGTCGGGGGCAGCTCAAGCCCGGTGGGCTGATCGTTGAGGGCACCGCAGGCAATACGGGGATTGGCTTGGCGCTGGTTGCAAACGCGCGGGGTTATCGCACCCGCATCGTCATGCCAAACACCCAGAGCCAGGAAAAAGTTGCCTTTCTCAAGGCTTGCGGCGCAGAGGTGGTGCAGGTGCCCGCGAAGCCGTATTCCGACCCGCAGCAGTATCAGCACGTCGCACGGCGATTGGCTGAGGAGCTGGCTGCCGAAGAACCGGCGGGCGTGCTGTTCGCCGATCAGTGGAACAACCTGGACAACCGGGCTGCCCATTTCGCCACGACGGGTCCGGAAATCTGGCGGCAAACTGACGGGGCGATAGACGGATTTATCTGTGCGGTGGGGACCGGCGGCACGCTTGCCGGCGTTTCCACCTATTTGCGGCAGCAGAAGAACAACGTAACGATCGGGTGCGCAGATCCTGCTGGCGCAGCGATGTACCACTTTTTCACTGGCGGCGAAGCCAAAGCCACCGAGGGCGGCAGTGTCGCTGAGGGTATTGGCCTTGGGCGTAAAACGGTGATCGTTGAGGACGTGTCGGTAGACGTAGCCTGGACTATCCCGGACACGGAGTTTATGCCGGTGCTTTTCGACCTCGTGACCCGGGAAGGGCTGCTGCTGGGGGCGTCTGCGGCGCTGAACGTGGCTGGCGCCCTTCGCCTGGCGCGAGAGCTGGGCCCCGGCCACACCATCGTCACCATTCTGTGCGATAGCGGCGCCCGCTATCAGTCCAAGCTATTCAATCCCGAGTTTCTACGCAGCAAGGGCTTTGACGTTCCGTCCTGGCTGGAGGACTAAGGACTGCTTAGGGGAGTGGTGGAAGCCTGGCGCGGGCACCGACCTCAACGGTCATCTGAGAACGGTTTCCGCGAGTAATGGCTGGTGGGCTATGGCTAGCTGCCATTCTTGCGTTATCGTTCGCTACCTTATGTGCCCATCGGTTGCTGCCTTATGATCAAGAAGACCCTGAAGTGGTTCGGCGTAAGCCTGCTGGCCATCCTGCTTGCCGGCGGCTCGTTTGTCGCCCACGAGTGGTATGCGGAAAAGCCTTTCTTCGCAAACAACTTCTACAACCGCTCCTTCCTCAAGTTTGTCCTGGAAAGCCCCCAGCAGCTGACCAGCATGGGCATGCTGGAAAGCATCGGCATCAACGGCCACAACGCTGAGTGGGACGACGCCTCGATTGCTGCGGGCGATCGCCAGTTCGAGTTCCTCGATGAGGTCATGACAAGCATGTCTCGCTATACCGACGACGAGCTGTCCGAAGACGAGCTGATCTCCAAGAAGATTGTGATGGAGCTCCTGGGCGACCCCGAGGAGCAGCGGCGCTTCCGCTTTTATGGCTATCCAGTCAACCAACTCTCCGGGCTGCAGATTTCGCTGCCTCGCTTTCTCGACACTTTCCACGAGGTAACGACCGCAGAGGATGCGGAGCACTATGTCGCAAGGCTTTCCAAGCTCGACATGAAACTCAACCAGGCTATGGAAGGGATCCAGCGGCGGGAAGAGCTTGGAATCATCCCGCCGATGTTTGTCATCGATAAGTCAGTCCAAATCATGACCGAGTTCGTTGAACAGCCGGCGACTGAGAACGTGCTTTACGTTTCCTTCCGCGACAAGCTTGCTAAGGCTGACGTAATCGACGAAGCACAGCGGGAAGTCTATCTGGCCCGAGCGAGCGCCGAGATCGAGAACACGGTCTATCCGGCCTGGCGAGGTTATATCGGCTACTTCACAGGACTGCGCAGCAAGGCGACGAGTGATGCAGGCGTTTGGAAGTTTCCGGACGGGGAGGCTTACTATGCTTCTCGCCTGAAAGAAAACACGACGACGGAGATGTCGGCCGGCGAGATCCATCAGGTCGGTCTGTCAGAAGTCGACCGCATCCAGGGTGAAATGCTGGCTATTCTGGAAGCTCAGGGCTACGACCGGTCGCTGGGCTTCACGGAGCTGATTAACCAGGTTGCGGGAGAGGATCGCTTCTATTACCCGGACACGGACGAGGGACGAGAGCAGATCCTCGACGACTACCGGGGGATCATTGCTGAAATTAATGCGGGCATTATGAGCGTCTTCCACTCGAAGCCCCGGGCGGCCGTCGAGGTTCGTCGAGTCCCCCAGTTTTCTGAGAAGACCTCGCCGGGTGCCTACTATACCGGTCCGTCCATGGACGGATCCCGGCCGGGAATCTTCTACGCCAACCTCTATGACATCAAGGCGACGCCGAAGTACGGCATGCGCACGCTTGCTTACCACGAGGCAGTCCCCGGCCACCATTTCCACATCGCCAGTCAACGGGAACTCGAGGGTGTGCCGATGTTCCGCAAGCAGATCGGCTTCACCGCCTATGCGGAGGGCTGGGCGCTGTATGCGGAGCAGCTCGCCTGGGAAATGGGCTACGAGAAAGACCCGTGGGACAACCTTGGGCGTCTCCAGGCCGAGCTGTTCCGGGCAGTGCGCCTGGTCGTCGATACGGGCATCCACGAAAAGCGCTGGACGCGAGAATCCGCCATCGAGTACATGCTCGCGAATACCGGGATGGCTGAGTCCGACGTTGTCTCTGAGATCGAGCGCTACATTGTGAATCCGGGTCAGGCGACTGCCTACAAGGTGGGCATGATGGAGATCCTCCGGCTGCGCGAGGAGGCCAAGACGGCGCTGGGCGATCGCTTTGATCTTCGCGATTTCCACGAGGTAGTCCTCAGGAAGGGTGCCATGCCGCTGTGGCTTTTGAGAGATCGCGTCGAGGACTGGATCGCGGCGGGTGGGGGCCGTGTCTGAGGGAAACTCCGGCCTCTAGTAGCGTCCTGCAAAGTCCGGACGGCGGCTAGCAGCAACAGGGGTGGATGAGAGCTTTGAAGTTCCGCCCCTGCTGGTCGATTGACCTTTTGTCAGGACAGTGGCGGCAGCCCGGCTCGCTTCCTGCCATCAGGCGTTTTCAACGAAAAGTCAGTCCCCGCATATTCGGCCGCATCATCGCTGCAAAGATACTCCAGGGCCTTTGCAACCCACTCCGCGGGGATATGTGCATCGGGCGAAAGCTGGCTCACCGGATTCACGCCGGAATCGCGGATCGACACCTGCATTTGTGTGTCCACCGTCCCCGGGCTGATGCCCAAGGTGCGGATTCCCTGCTCGGCGTATTCCTTGTGGGCGCAGGCGGTCAGCATCAAAACCGCCGCTTTGCTCGAACAATAGTGGCTCCAGCCTTCCAGCGCGGAAACCGCTGCGCCAGAGCTGACGTTGATAATGACGCCGCCGCCACCTTGGAGCATCGCCGGAATGGCAAACCGCATTCCGTAATAGACGCCTTTGTAGTTGATATCGGCGATACGGGCCCACTCAGCGGGGTCGCTGTCGGCAAGCCGGGCGATAGGGTCGATCAGCCCG
The DNA here is from genome assembly GCA_039033415.1 of Pseudomonadota bacterium. NCBI lineage: Bacteria > Pseudomonadati > Pseudomonadota > Pseudomonadota bacterium. The sequence continues at coordinate 17,885 of JBCCCR010000020.1, forward strand.
GCGTTGTTGACCAGAACATCCAAGCCGCCAAATTTCTCGACCGTTTGTTCGACCAGTCCCTGAACCTGTCTTAAATCGCCGACGTCGCAGGGCACAGCGATGGCCGTGCCGCCGTCGTTGCGGATCTCCTGGGCCAGTGATTCGATCGACTCGGCACTTCTGGCGGCGAGCACAACGCGGGCGCCGCGGTCGGCAAAACGCCGTGCCGCCGCAGCGCCAATGCCGCGGCTGGCGCCGGTGATGATGGTGGTTTTGTTTTCTAAAGTGCTCAAGCGCGTGGTATTCCGTTTGTTCAATAGTTAAGGCGCAGTCTAGCCCGCTTGGCATCGGGCTCGTCGTTTGATTTGACGGATTAACACAGCACCTCACCGCCCCGGAGCAGCCACCGGCCGCGGCACATCACGTCGGTCAGGGTGAATGTGTCCGGGTCCAGCAGCAGCAGATCGGCATCATGGCCAACCCGAACCTGGCCTTTATGTGCCAGTCCGAGCGCGCGGGCCGGGTTGCGCGTCATGGCGGCGAGCGCGACCGACATCATTTCATCCGATTGGTTTGCGGCGTCGCGCAGAGTTTCCAGCAGTGAAGATGGTGGCGCGGGCTGCAGCCCAATCAACTCGCCGTTTCTGTAGTGAGGCAGCGAGCCGCCGGCGTCAGAGGACATGGTTAACCGTTCCGCCGGAACGTCACTCGCCAATGCTTCTCGTAGCGCACCGAGAGCCGGGACCTCACCGTCAGCGATGAATTCCGGCGTTGTCGAGACAGTAAAATCAATGACGCCACCAGCCCGGGCATAGTCCATGGCTTCGCCAAAAAGCCGTTGGTTTCGGTTGGCGTGCGTTGGATAAAACGTGGTTATGGGCAGGTCGCTGCCCGCAAGCGCATCGCGAAGCGGCGAGAGCCCGGTTTCGCCGTCGCCGACATGAACCAGGACGGTGCCGCCCTTGCCGGCGACGATGCCACCGACGCGTGAATCAGCCGCGATGCGACGCAGCTCGTCAATTGTCGGCGCGGAGGATCGATGATCGGAAATGGCCACTTCACCCACACCGATCACGGGGTCGATCAGAATCAGGTCGCGCATCACCTCGCCCGTCAGGGTCGCCGGCGGAACGCGATAAGCACCGGTATACATGTGGGCATCCACGCCCTGAGCGCGCAGCGCCATGATGTGGCCAAAGAGTACGTCCATGCTGCGGGTGACCGAATCTGTCCCGAGCGCACCAACCGGCGTGGTGATGCCTGCCTGAGCAAATGCCGCTGCCGGCAGCTCCGGGGTTCGGTTACCAAAACCGCCCTCACCACCGCCGCCGCAGGGGTGGGTGAGCGCGTCAATCAACCCCGGCATCAGAAGGCGACCACTGGCGTCAACAATTTCCACCTGTGAGCCCAGTAGCTCGATTGATGGCTCCATGGCGGCGATTGATCGTCCGGCAATTAACAGGTCGTGCCTACCTTTTGGCTCTGGCGCAAAAACCTCTGCGTTGCGAATCAATATCGGTATCACTGAGCTGTCCTCTGTGCGAACTGTGGCGAGAGCCGTTTGTTGTTAATCAATACCGCTAAACGTCGTCGCAAGGCGACCTGTTGATTTGGGCGTGACGTTACACCTGAGGTGCCGGCATGAGCATTATCGGTGGACAAGTGCGTTGCTGGGTTTGCCGTTCCTGGGCTGTAATGATTTCATATTTTCGCTGCCGGCACTCGAGTAAAGATCCGCACGGACCGTTCCCTAGTTACCTGCGACAATGATAGCGATGCCGATTGTGCGCATTGCGCGCGAAACTGTGGTTTCAGCTCTCATCCGGTTGTTAAGGTCCTTGGCCTCACTGTAGCCTGATCTGATCAGTCTTGGAGAAGCGACATGGGTCGACTTTGGGTAGCGCTGTACTTTGTCCTTTCAAATTCGCTCGTCGTCGCTGCACCGGCACCTCAGGAAGTTTTGTCGCTCGTCAACTCCCCCCTGGTCGAGCACGGTGCGATCGTCACTGAGTTCGGGGTCTATGTGACGCGCAAAACCGGTCGCTGGGGCGAGTCGGGACGATCGACCATCGTCCGCCTGGCACGGGGCGCAGATACCAGCGTCTTGAGCACAACGGCGGCCTTTGCCGATCCGGATGCCAACGAATCGAGTCCCTATTTTGAACGCGCGTCAGGTCGGCTGTGTTTTCTGTCTGACCGACCGCATTCGGATCGCGGTCGTGATCGAACTGACGCCGATATCTGGTGCGTCAGGCGTGAGGCCGGCGGCTGGACCGTACCCCGACCGCTGCCGGAGCCGGTCAACACCCCCGGCCGCGAATACAGCCCAGTTCTTAGCGCCACGGGTTCGCTGTTTTTTGCGTCTGACCGAGAGGGCGGCCTGGGGCGGGGTGATCTGTACGAAGCAAAGCCGGACGACGACGGACATTGGGAGGTCAAAAACCTGGGCCCGGCGATTAACCGACCCACGGGTGAGTGGAACCTGGGCCTCAGCCCCGACGGCTCTCAAATGATCTTCGAGGCTTCAAGTCGGCCGGAAAATCTCAGCATTCCCGGCGACCTGTACTTCAGCACTCGTAACACCGCTGGCTGGCATCCGGCGGTGCCGCTATCGCAGCTCAACAGCGGCGGCAGCGACCTGCTGCCGCGCTGGCTGGACGGGGAGACGCTGCTGTTCGCCAGCTCTCGTAAGGGGGGTGGGGATGTGGACATCCTGGTGGCGGAGACCAGTGATTGGATGCCGGTACAACCTGTGCTGGCGGCGGTGGCTCGTTCGAGCGGTGAGCTGGTGTTGCTCGATCCGCTAACACTCAGCGAGCGCAGTCGCATACCCGTCGGCACCGGTCCTCACGAGCTTGCGGCGAGTCAGGACGGGCGCCGAGCGTTGGTGCCGCTGCTCGGCATCTATCCAGAACCCCATCAAGAGCCGGTACAAAAGCGACCGCCGTTTCTAGCGACGCCCAGCGAGGGATTCTCGCGCGTCGATTTGGCGACCGGCGAGATCACCCGTTTTCCCCTTCCCGGGTGCGCGCGGCCTCATGGCGTTGCCGTCGATGCCCAGGCGGCCCGCGCTTGGGTAACGTGTGAGGCGGAGGGCATGGTGCTGGAGCTATCGGCAGAAGGTGCCGACGTGTCCCGACGGTTTGACGTGGGAAAGGGTGTCCACAAGGTGATCTACCATCCCTTGATCGACAGCCTGGTTACCTCCAATCCCGAAACGGGCGAGGTGCATCGAATTCACCTGGCCGACGGTCGCATCGAGACTGCGGCCAGCGGACCTGGAGCGGAGGGTTTGGTGCTCAGTCGTGATGGACGCCGGGCGTGGGTAAGTCAGTCGGGTGATGGAACGGTGTGCCGGCTTGCGCTCGAGGCGCTGCGTGTCGACTGGTGCCAGCCTGTCGGCGGCGGGTTTCCGATCGCGTTGGCCCTGCTGCCCGACTTGGGTCAGCTGTGGGTCTCGCGCCTTGCCAGCGGCAGCATCAGTATCCTTTCAGCCGAAAGTGGCGAGTTGCAGTATGAGCTGACGCTGCCGTCCGGCGCCCTCAATCTTGCTGTCAATCCGGCACACGGACTGGTGTATGCGGCACTTCCGCGGCGCAACGAAGTCATCGCGATCCGGGCTCAGAGCCGCGAGATTGTGGCAACGGGGATTGGCGTGATGGAGGTTGATGACCTGGACCTGATTGCCTGGCCTCACCCAGACAGTAGTCCGGACACTTGACTGCTGGGCCGGCCAATCCGATCAACAAACGACCGGAAATCTGAACGAGTCTTGAGTCTATCACTCGCTAGCCATAAGCATTTAGCTGAGTTCTAGGGTATCCAGTCGTTCAGAGTCATCGCCCTCGCCAGGCTTCATTGCGAGGGAGCGATACCGACTTGGCGTCTCACCCGCCAGCTGCCGAAAGACCCGGTTGAAGGTGGCTTTGGAATTGAATCCGCAGTCGAAGGCCACGTCGATGATCTGCTTTTCTGACGTCTCTAGCAGCCGCCTGGCCCGCTCAACCCGAAACTCGTTAATGAACCGATTGAAGTTAACCTCCCCGGCGCTGTTGATCAGGTGCGAGAGCGAGGCGCGGTTGGTGCCCAGCTTTCGGGCGAGTGCAATCAATGTCAGGTTAGGGTCAAGAAACAGCTCCTGGTCACGAATGGTGCCGGTGATCCGCTCAAGATCCAGGGCACGTACGCCTTTCCTGTCTTCCCGATCTGCTTGTGGTCTTGCCGGATCCCCCGAGACAGAGTGCGCCTCGGGCGGTGAGGTGGCCTCATTGACGTGATAAAACGACAAATTCCCAAAAAACAACACCAATAGCTGCCAGACCAGCGTCAGGGACAGCAACAGAACAAAAAGCACTCGAAACGCGAAGAAACTCGCCTCTCCTCCGAACCACTGGACACAAATCCAGGCGAGATTGATGACGAAGATCGCGAGTGCCGGTGAGACGTACAGATAGACCGCTGAAAGTCGATTGTCGGCCGACTGCATCAGGTAGGCTACCCGGTGCCGTATCAGCAACCAGAGCGCGAACGCGGAAAAGAGAAGAATGGAAAACTGCCCCAGTGCCGCTAAGGCAAGCGGAGGTAACGCGAAGTCTTTGCCCAGCAGAAGCGGCGCGCCGAGGCGCGCGATCAATTCCAGCAAGGGTAAGAGCAGGATCCACCGAATCCGACGCTCCCCAACGTCAAACAGAGCACCGTAGACAAAGACCAAAAGCAGCGCGCCCGGCAGCGTTTCGTTAGCGAAGATTGCTCCCAGCTGCTGTCTCGCCAGCGGCGAAAGCCCGTCAGACAACACGTGGAACCAAACGTACAGCCCGGAAGCGGCTGAGAACGCCGCAACCGCCCATTTTGCCCGGATGCCTGGGCGGGACCAAAAGACGACCGTGGCTAATAGCAGGGTCTGCGAGGCCAGTACGATCAGCAGAGTCGCGAAATCAAAATCCATTTAACCCAATAATGCTTGGGTTCTGACACCGGGGCAAACGCGTTATCGATCAGCCCTGTTCGCCCTGTATGCGCAGGTATTCGATGTAGTCTGGATTGTCATAGAAGACCGACGCAATCGGTGAGAATAGCCGTGCGCCATTTACGCCGTTGGTAAAGATCACCACCGCCAGGTTTTTCTCGGGGACATAAAAGGCGATGGCCTTCTCACCTTTGTCTCCGCCACCCTGCCAGAGGACGGTCTCATTTTCGTAGCGGAAGATGATTCCGGACAGGCCAAAACCGATAGCCTTGGGGCAGACCTTTGCAAACGCTGGCCGACCGCAGAACATTTGGGTCATGTCGAATTGAATCGTCCGGCGATCCTTCTCAACGCTGGGGGGTAGGGACCCGTCAAGCAAACGCCCCAGGAAACCGGCAAAGGTGGCCGCGCTTACGTAAAGGTTGTCCGCCGCGGACCAAGTGCTGCTGGCGTCGGCGGGCGCAAACTCGCCGCTGGCGATCCTCGACCAGGCAAAGTCCGACGCGTACGGCGAACCGTCGGTAAAAGCGACACGGTCTTGGTGGGTTCCGAGGCCAGTCATTTCGGCGACAAGATCCGGGAAGGTTTTATTCGTCACCGCTTCCGCGTAGCGGGCTACGTATTCAAATCCTTCACCGGAGTAGCCCGGTCGCGAGCCTGGGTCGAACTGGAAGGCCAATCGCTTGTCCTCCAGCATCGATCGCCAGTTGGGGAAGCCGGTTTGGTGAGCCAGAGCGTGTCGCGGCGTGAGCTGAAGGGCTCTTGGGTCGTCAGCGATATCCGGGTCGACGAAGGTCGGCGCCATCGGCTGGTCCAGCTCGATTGTTCCAGACGCCGCGAGCTGCAAAATGGTCTCAGCGGCCAGCAGCTTGGTGACTGAGGCGACGTTGAAGAGGGTTTCCTCAGTCGCCGCTTCACCGGGCTTGGCCTCGCCATAGGTTGCGGCGAGCGTCAGGCCGTCTTGGTTGGCGACGGCGATACTGACCGCCGGGACGTTGTGCTCTTTTAGCAGGGGAGGCACCAGCGTATCGAGCTGTGCTTTCCGATGAGCGAGGGTGTCAGCGTTAGACGGGTTGCCGGTCAGAAGCAATGCGGCGGCGAGCGAGCGTAACAGCACGGGAAGTTCCTTATCTTCTAGGCGGTCGACCTAGTGTCCCGGTCGTTAGGCTTGCCCGCGTCTTTAAGCGTCGGCCTTGGGTCTCAAATCGTCAATCCCTGTGAAAAGGTTTCCAGGTCAGGGGTTTATGGTGCTCACGGCTCACCTGCCCGACGAAGGCTCGCGGTTTAAACGAACCTCGTTTCGAAACTCATACCGAGTGCCGCCTGGTGCCCGAACCGAGCGCTCGATTGACATGTGAGTCGGCGATGATCGAATTCGGAGCCAAAGCTCAGCGGGCTTTCCGTCGTCAGTCCCGCTGCCGGTGGCAACGATCTCAAAGACGTTCGATTCTTTGGTGACAGACTGGATCAACATCGTTTCTGTCTCGATCCCATCTGGAGTGGTTGAAGCGATGACCACAGCCTCTGGGTTAACTCGAATCATCTGGGCGCTAAACACTTTGTAGCCCGGGTCGGTAAACGCGTTCTGATGCACAGCGTAGCCCGCGTTCGGGCCCACATGTATGGTTCGTCGGTGGGGGATCGAAACACGCTTGTCCGTCCCAAAATCCCGGTAAATGAGCTCGCCAGACCACGAGCCTTCCGTCTCCTTGACGGCAGCCGCCAGCAGCTCGTTGGCGGTGGCGGTGCCTAGGCTAGCCGTTAGCGCAAGCAAAAGGGGAGCGAATAGCGTTTTCATGGACGTTTCCCTGGCAAAACGAAAGGTTTCAACTGGCATCAGTCTGCGACCACGTTGCCTGTCAGTCGTCTCAATTCATCCCGATGCCTCAACGTAATGATACTTGCCCGTTTCTCCGGGGGTGGGGTTATTGCGAAGCCCGCCATGGGAAGCCCCGAGTCGGTCGAGAACCCACCAGCAATGTCGAATGAAAAGCTCCGTGGGTCGAGCCGTTAACCGTACTGGCGAAACCGAGTGTTATGCTTTTTTCGTGGACTTAACTTGAAGACCAAAATGATGACCGACCTCGCTGATAACCTCATTTCGCGGAGCATTGACGTGATGTCCTCCAGCCTCAGTACCGCGCTGCGACCCGGTATGGGCATTGGCACGAGGCCGGCCGCGGTGAAACCAGCGCAAACCCTTGAGCTTTACGAGTTTGAAAGCTGCCCGTTTTGCCGGCTCGTGCGTGAGGCGTTAACGGAGCTGGATCTCGACGCCGTCATCTATCCCTGTCCAAAAGGTGGCCAACGGTTCCGACCGACGGCCGAGGAGCTCGGGGGCAGGAGTCAGTTTCCTTTTCTGGTGGATCCCAATACCGGGACAGCGATGTATGAGTCGCTGGCCATTGTGCGCTACCTCTTTGAAACCTATGGTCGGCGGTCGCTGCCTCTCAAATGGCGTTTCACGGGGGCGCAAAAGCTGGGCTCGACTCTCGCGGGAATTCCTCGACCCTGGCAAGGCCGGCGCGCGCGTCCAGGGCGACTGCCAAACCAGATGCTCGAGCTGTACAGCTTTGAGTCCAGCCCCTTCGCGCGACCGGTACGCGAACGGCTTTGTGAGATGGAAATTCCGTACGTGCTCCGAAGCTGCGGCCGCAGCTCGATGCGAGACTGGGTGCCGCCGCCGGTGCGAAAGGCGCTTAACGTGCATCCTTCCGCGGCGCTGCCGAATCGACGAGACCTGCTGGAACGCGCCGGCCAAATTTCTATTCCCTGTCTGTATGACCCGAACTCCGAGACGCTGATGTTCGAATCGCGCGCAATAAAGCGGTATCTCCGAGAGACATACCGCTGATCACCACGCTTCGGATGACGTACGCCGCCGAGCGATGCGCTCGTCCCTGCCTCCGGCATTGACGCCTCTGCAGTCAATGGCGGGCAGCGGGATTGGCAGGCATATTGGGCAGGGTGTATTGTTAGACTTTAGTCCCGATCTTTGGAGTTGCGAAATGAACCGAGTAGGGTTGATGGTGTTTCTGGGAATCGTTCTAGCAGGCTGCCAGACGGTTCCATCCGACCCCAACCAGCTGCCGCTCGAAGCGTCCGAGGGAGTCAAGGCCTATTTTGAACCCGGTGCAGATAAGGCCGAAGCCGCTGCAAATATTCGGTGCGAAAAGCGGCGCGAAACGGGTACTCGGATGACCAAACGGGTTTGCCGAACCAAAGATGAGGTCGCGGGCGCGCCGAGACGGCGCGTGCTGCACCGCTGGCGAGAGGTGGACGCTGCTCTGAACGGCGGCGGCTAGCTCGAGGTACTGGAACTTACCCTTAGATCTGAACGAAACCCTGGCAGCGATACCCTTGCTGGCCACGCGGGCAGCCGTTTAAGGCCCTTATACTCTGCGTATGAAAGATTCCGATCCCCTCTACCCACCCATCGAGCCTTTTGAAACCGGATACCTGGATGTCGGTGATGGTCACCAGCTTTATTACGAACAGTCGGGCAACGCTGACGGGGCGCCGGTGGTGGTGCTGCACGGCGGGCCGGGGGGCGGCAGCGGGCCGAAGCTGAGGCAATTTTTCGATCCGGACCACTATCGGATCGTGATCTTCGATCAACGTGGCGCCGGGCTTAGCCGCCCTCACGCGAGCCTGGAGAGCAACACGACGCAGCACCTGATCGGCGATATCGAGCGCCTTCGCGAGACGCTTTCGGTTTCTCGCTGGCAGGTTTTTGGTGGGTCCTGGGGCAGCACGCTCGCGCTCGCCTACGCTCAGGCGCACCCCGATCGCGTTTCCGAGCTCGTGCTGCGCGGCGTCTTTATGCTTCGCCCGAAAGAGCTTCACTGGTTTTACCAGCACGGGGCCAGCGAGATCTTTCCCGACGCCTGGCAGCATTACCTGGCTCCGATTCCGGAAGCCGAACGGGGCAACCTCCTGGAGGCCTACCATCGACGACTGACGCACGAGGATGAGTCGGTACGAATGGAAGCGGCTCGCGCGTGGTCCATCTGGGAAGGTTCGACCAGCTTTTTACACCCGAACGAAGCGGCTCGCACGGAGTTTGGGGAGCCGGCTCGAGCCTTGTCGATGGCGCGAATCGAGTGCCATTACTTTCTCAATCAGGGCTTTATGGCTTCAGACCAACTGCTGAGCAACATCGACCGGATCAGGCATATTCCCGGCGTCATTGTTCAGGGGCGCTACGACGTGGTGTGCCCGCCGGCCAGCGCGTGGGAGCTGCACGCCGCGTGGCCCGAGTCCAAACTGGTGATGGTGCCAGACGCGGGTCATTCGGCCTTCGAAACCGGCAATGCGGCCGCTTTGATCCGAGCGACCGATCACTTTGCCGCGGCGGCAAACCCGCCGGACTAGCGGGTCACCTGACCGGGTCCGTCAAGCCGTATAGACCTCACCAAAGATTCGGCTGAAGGCGCGGAGGTCCTCAAGGCGTCCCATACTGACGCGGATATGATTGGGATAGCCGGCGAAGACTCGACCGATCATCACGCCGGAGTTCCGCATCTGATTGCCAAATTCGGCGGCGCTACGGCCGATGTCGGCATACACAAAGTTTGTGCTGGACGGGAGTGGCTCCACCCCATGCTGCCGCAAACAGTCGTTGACGATCTTGCGGCCGCTGTCGATTTGCTGGCGGGAGAACGCGACAAACTCCTCATCACCATAGCTGGCAATGCCTGCGGCCAAGGCGATGGCGCTTGGCCATGACATCACGTGTGATCGCAGCTTCTCCATCAGGTCGCTCCGCCCCATGGCGTAGCCCATGCGCATGCCCGCCATGCCGTAGACCTTGGAGAAGGTTCGGGTCACGATCACGTTCTCATCGTTTTTAACCAGATCCATCACCGTGGCGGAGGCCGGGTCTTCGGCGAGTTCGTTGTAGGCTTCGTCCACAAGGACCGTCGCGCGTTTACCGACCTCGCGGCAGAAGTCCCGCAGCTCCGCGCCGTCCAGCGGCAGGCCCGTTGGGTTGTTGGGGTTGCAAACGTAGACGAGCGAGGTGTCGTCGGTCACCGCGGCGGCCATGGCCGCCAGGTCGATGGCCAGGTCCGAACGCAGGGGTATGGTCTGAACGGAGAGCCCGGCACGTCGTGCATACATCAGATGTGATGAATAGGTTAGCGAAGGCGCAAGAATATGGCCCTCCTTCCCCCACGCGGCAGCGGCGGCGCACAGCGCCTCGTTCGAGCCGGTGCTGATGACGACGTTGTCTCGACTGACGCCCTCACCATCAGCGATGGCGTCGCGAAAAGCCGTCCGTAGATCCCAGGAATAATAGGCGCCGCGGGCGGCGGTTTCGCGCGCGGCTTTCAGCGCGGCTGGGCTTGGCCCGTAGGGATTTTCGTTTGAGCTTAGGCGGATCAGCGACTGTGGCGGTGGTGTTCGAGACCATGCGTTGCTGGTTAAGGCGGCGGTTGCGGCGCCGCTAATCGCGGCGGTCAACACGCCGCGTCGAGTGAAGTTGCTCATAAGAAAGTGCCCGATTGCCAGTCCAGGCTGTCTAGCCTAGGGCGAATCGCTGCCGGTCGCCAGCAGTTTTCCTTGCGGGCGCTGCGGTACACTCAGCGTTTCACGTGTTTCAGATCCAAGGGTCATTGTGCAGCTGCTAGCGGTCTTTCTTGTTGCCGTCTTGGGGTTGACCTTTTTAGCCATGCCAACCGTCGGCGCCGGATGGGCCTGGGATGCTGATAACGCCCTGGGTTTTGCCTCCTTGGCTGGACTCCTCTATCTCTCGATACCCGGAATTGCCCGGCGCGATATTCGCGCGCATCAGCGCCTCAGCTTCGCCGTGCTGGCCGTTATTCTGATCCACGCGCTGTGGTTCCTGTTCGCGGACCCGGCCGCGGTGGAATACATCAAGCCGGGTGCTCCTGGGTATATGTGGACAGGGCTCTTTGCCCTGCTGCTTCTGTTCGCCCTGACGATGCTTGCCAGCATGCCAACGCGAGCCCGGATTCACCGCAACTACGGCGTATTTCGCTACTGGCACCGCATTTTGGCTGCGGCTGTTGTGCTGCTCAGTGCTCACCACGTCGTGTTCAGCGGTTATTACCTCAGAAACGGCTGGCAGCTTGCGGGAATCTCGAGCCTGGTTGTGCTGGTGCTGTTGGGCGGCGGTCTGTGGCGCAAGCTGCCGCCGCTGAGGCGATCTACGCCCGCGACGCTGCTGAGCATGAGCTTTCTGGCGGCGTTGGCATTTGCCACGATCAGGAATTTCGGAACGTGAAAACGTTGTTGGTACTGCTCAGCCTGACCATAGCGTGGCTGCTGATTTACGGAACGCCGTTTGCCAGTGCCCATCCGGAAAAAGACAACTACTATGGAAGCCCTGAGGCGATCCTGCCCATGACCTTTGCCCACAGCGACCATACGGATACGCGGTGTATGGACTGCCATCACAACTTTGTGGACGACACCGGCGGTGAGCCGTGTATGCATTGCCACGTGTCCGACACGTCGATCAGCGAGCTGCTGGAACCACAGTTCCATGACTTTTGCCGCGGTTGTCACGAGAGAGAGGTGGCGGCCGGCCAGGACAGCGGGCCCGTGCGCCGCTGCATCGCCTGCCACCTGACCGACTCGAGCCCATGAAACTCCATCGCTGCCTGCCGCTGCGGTCGCGCGCTCGATGACCCACAGCGAACACCACCGTATTCACCGCGTGGGATGGCTTCGAGCAGCCGTTCTAGGCGCCAACGATGGCATTGTCTCAACCGCCAGCCTGATCGTAGGCTTTGCGGCCGCCAGCACCAGCCAGGAAAGCGTATTGTTTGCCGGTTTGGCGGGCCTGGTTGCCGGCGCGATGTCGATGGCGGCAGGCGAATACGTCTCCGTCAGCTCGCAGGCTGACACCGAGGCGGCGGATCTTGCGATGGAGCGCGAAGCGCTGGAGAAAAACTACGCTGAGGAGCGCGACGAGCTGGCGGAAATCTATCAGGCTCGGGGGCTTGACGCTGAGCTTTCGGTCCAGGTAGCCGAACAGCTAATGGCTCATGACGCCCTGGGGGCCCACGCTCGTGACGAAATCGGTATCTCGGTCAACGTGTCGGCCAACCCCACTCAGGCGGCGTTGTCTTCTGCGGTGACTTTCACTGCCGGTGCTGCACTGCCGCTCGCGGTAGCGTGGCTGGTCCCCGGGCAGTCTCAGCTCGCTGCTGTCGGATTTGCTTCGCTCGGGTTTCTCGCACTGCTTGGCGCTGTGGCCGCGCGCGCCGGCGGCGCGAGTCTGTGGGTCGGGGCCGTCCGCGTCACGTTCTGGGGGGCGCTGGCGATGGCCATTACGGCCGGGATCGGGCACTGGTTTCAGGTGCCGAACTAACGTGGCAGGACGCTAACCAAAAATCGCCCGAAAGAGGAAAAAAAATGCGATACACAGCACCGCGCCGGCGGGGATGGTGATAACCCAGGACAAGAAGATGTTCCGCACGATGCTGAAGTCGATGGCTGACGCGCTCCGAGCCAGACCGACACCCAGGACTGCTCCAACGAGCGTGTGGGTTGTCGATACGGGCATGCCGGTGCCGGAGGCGACCACAATGGTAGTGGAGGCGGCCAGCTCCGCGGCAAAACCGCGGCTCGGTGTTAGGTGGGTGATCCGGCTGCCAATCGTCCGGATGACCCGCCAGCCGTAGGTCGACAGGCCGAGCACAATGCCAACGCCACCGACCATCAGCACCCACAGGGGTAGGCTGGACTCCTGCTCGATGACGCCCGACTGAGCCACGCTGACCACCGCCGCCACCGGACCCACCGCGTTGGCAACGTCATTGGAGCCGTGGGCAAAAGCCATGGCGCACGCGGTGCAGATCATCAGCACGCCAAAGACCTTTTCCACGGTCTGGTTTTCTGAATCGGCATCCGCTGCCGGCTTGATGCGACGTACGTAAACCGCGCCGATCAGCGCGATGACCGCACCGAGGATTACCGCGAGCAAATAGCTCTGTCCGGTGGACAGCTCGAGCCCAACATGCTTCAACCCCTTGAACAGCGTGACCAATGTGATCATGAAGGCTGCGAGAAAGATGTAGGCCGGCACGAAGCGTCGCGCCCGGGCCAGCGTGTCTTCCCGCGACAAAATGAAATATTGAACGCTCTTGAACAGCGCAAAGGCAATCACGCCGGCCGTCAGCGGGGACGCGACCCAGCTCATGACGATGGTGCCGACTTTGCCCCAGGCCACCGCGCCAACGCCGATACCCACGGCGCTGAAGCCGACGACCGCGCCGACGATCGAGTGGGTGGTCGAGACCGGCCAGCCGTAGTGGCTGGCGACCAGCAGCCAGATGGCGGCCGCCAGCAAAGCGGAGAGCATTCCGTAAACCAACAGTTCGGGCGAATCGGCGATGGACGCGGTGTCGACAATACCTTTGCGGATCGTGGAGGTGACCTCCCCGCCCGCGAGCACGGCGCCCGCGAACTCAAAGATGGCCGCAACGATGATCGCCTGACGAAAGGTCAGCGCTTTGGCGCCGACCGAGGTTCCCATGGCGTTTGCGACGTCGTTGGCGCCGATGCCCCACGCCATGAACAGTCCGAAGACCGCCGCCAGGCTTAGAAACACCACATATTGGTCCATCAAAACTCCTTTCTGACGTGCTGGCCGCTCTTGAGAACCGCGCGCCCGCGTATGAGTCGCGCCCTGTCGATTTAAGGCACAGCCGAGCGCGTCAGCAGCTTGGGGGTTCAAGCTGCCGATTGTGGCAGCAGTTGAGGACCCTGTCGCTGCCGGTCGCCCGCTTAGGCGCGAATTCTCGACCGAAACAGGGGGCAATCCGCCGAGCACATCGGACCGGCGGAGTGTGGAATTCGATTGTTACAAAATTATGACCAGGACTTGGCCTGGCCAAACTCGTTGTCATGTCCTTTTGAAGCGGGGCGTCAAACTACCGGATCAGACATTGGGTTGGCCGCTTGCCTGCTGGAGCTTCAGTTGCCGGGCGCCGTCCTGGCGGGAATCGCCTTTAGATAGGCGGCGATCGCCTCGCGGTCGGCGGGTTCGAGCTGCGCAAGGTTTTCCTGCACTGCCACCATGGTGCCGCCGGCGGTGTCAAAGTCTGGCGTGAATCCGGACTCGAAATAGTAGGCCAGGTCGTCAATCGACCAATCGCTGAGGTTTTCGCTGGCTGGCGTAATATTGGGGACTCGGCCTTTGCCCTCAGGATCCGGCGCTCCGGCGAGCCAATGCTCGTGCTGAAGGCCGCCCAGCAGGTCCCTGGGCGTATGGCATTCACCACAATGCCCAGCCCCTTCCACGAGCTCGCGGCCCTGCTGGACGGCGGGGTCATCAGCTGCCATGGCAATGACCGGTCCGCGGCTCAGGTAGCGACGCTTCCAGAGTCCGATACCGCGGCGTACGCTCCACGGAAACTTCAGCTCGTGGTCAGCAGCTCGGCCCGGAACCGCCGGCAGCGTGTCCAAAAAGGCCTTGAGGTCGAGCACGTCAGAAATCTCCATGCGAGCGTAGGACGCAAATGGAAAGACCGGATAGTAGTGTTTGCCTTCCGGCGAGACGCCCCGCTGCATGGCGTTGACAAACTCCAACGCGTCCCAGCCCCCAATTCCGTCCGTTTTGTCGCTGGAAATGTTGGGGGCGCGAAAGACTCCGTAGGGCGTACGGAACTCTTCGCCGCCACCCAGCGCAAGACGGTCTTCGCCCTGGGCTCGCTCCCCGTCAATCGGCGTTGCGTGGCACGACCCGCACCCTCCGACCCAGAAAATCCTTTCCCCAGCTACCGGGTCCGCCTGGTGCGCAGGCAGCTCATCGTTAGAGAGTTTCGAAGGTGCCGATAAAAACCAGCCGGCGGCTGCCAGTAACACAGCCGCCAGCAGAAAAAGTCGCAGCATCTTGCGCGGCGCCTGGCGCTACTCGTCTTCGATGCGATATTTGTCGTGGCAGCCTTTGCAGTTCTTAAAGGCGGCGCCGATCAGCGGGCGGGCGGCATCGAGTGTCTGCGGCGAGGCGGCGATCGCGGTGTTGGTGTCCTCCAGAAACTTGGCGAGCGAAGCGTCAAAACCCGCCCGGTCGGACCAGATTTCCGGGGCGGCTTCCGTCCCTTCACCGGTCTCGCTGCCTGCGGGAAACAGATCGCCGAAAGCCTCGGCGGATTCGCGCCAGGTGGTCAGCGACTGCATAACAACGTCCGCATCAAAGGTCATTTTGCCCCGCAACATGCCGCCCAGCGGCTTGGCCGCGTCGCCCACTGCTTCCATCAGCTCGTGACGCTTGTGTTGAGGGCTGTGCTCGGCCGTGGCGACTGCAGCGACGCAAAACAAACCGCAGAGTGTCAGGGTGGATCGGGCAAACTTGTTCATGGATTGATCTCGTGTGGTGGTGGAAGGTTTTCAGGCAGCGACGGCCGCGACCCGATCTTAGCCAGCGGCGGCAGCCGTTTGCAACCTGCTGCCCAGCCGGTCAAAGTGGTGCGGGCGTGGACCGGGTCGGTGCCGACGGACCGGCGAGAGTAAACGAACCTGATGAGGGTGTCGCGCAGCAAACGGGAGCATGATGAAAGCCGCCAATCCGATCAATCTCACCCAGATCGACCACGTGGTGCTGCGTGTGGTGGATCTCGAAAAGATGGTGAGGTTTTATCAGGACGTTTTCGGTTGCAACCTCGAACGCGGCCCGTGTGACCTGGGCTTGGCGCAGCTGCGGGCCGGGCTGTCGCTGATCGATCTAGTGGATGCCGGCGGTCCGCTCGGACAAAAGACGGGCGCAGCACCAGACCATCAGGCACCCAATCTGGACCACCTCTGTCTTCAGGTTCATCCCTGGGATGAGGCGGCCATCGTGCGCCATCTGGAGCAGCATCAGGTGGATTTCGATCATGCGGCGCCGCGCTATGGCGCAACCGGTGTCGGACCCTCAATTTATCTGCGAGACCCCGAAGGCAATATGGTCGAACTCAAGGGGCTGTAGGCTGACGCCGTGACGCGGAGTTGACTAACGGTTCGCTACGTTGCCTTTGCGTAGGGGATCAATAAGAACAAGCAGGAGTCGTCATGGCTGAACGCAGCAATTCCCAATCAGTAGTCGCAAGCGCCATTGCGGTCGCCATCGGCGCCGCTGTTGCCTTTGCGGGCAGCGTCGGCGGAGATCAGTGGAACGGCTGGCCGATTTTTGCCATCTGCGGCGCGCTGGCCTTCGCGGTGAACTGGCTGGTATTTATCCCCTCCTCGCTTGGTAAGACCGAGCACTACTACGACCTTACCGGTGGCCTGACCTACATCACCGTCACGGTGGTTGCCGTGCTCCTCGCGGCGTCGCTCGATCTTCGCGCGACGCTGGCTGCCGGCATGGTGCTCATCTGGGCGCTACGCCTTTCGACCTTCCTGTTTATCCGAATTTCGGGCGACGGCAGCGACAGTCGATTTGATGGCGTGCGGGATCGGCCAACGCGCTTTTTTATGGCCTGGACGCTTCAGGGTTTGTGGGTGCTGCTCACCGCTGCCACGGCGCTAGCGATCATCACCGGGGGGCAGCGAGAGCCCCTCGGACCGATCGGCTACGTTGGCCTGGCCATCTGGGCGATTGGCATGCTGATTGAAATAGTCTCAGACCAGCAGAAGTCGACGTTCAAAAAGGACCCTGCCAATAAAGGACGGTTCATCAATGTGGGGCTTTGGGCGTGGTCTCGCCATCCCAACTATTTTGGCGAGATTGTGCTCTGGATCGGTATGGCGGTCCTCGCACTGCCGGTGCTCCAAGGATGGCAGTTTGTCACGCTGATTTCGCCGGTGTTTGTCACGCTGCTGCTGACCAAGGTCAGCGGTGTCCCGCTGCTCGAGGACAAAGCCGACAAACGCTGGGGCGGGCAGGAAGACTACGAGGCGTACAAGAATAATACGCCGATCTTGATGCTGCGTCCCCCGAGGTCCGCTTAAGTCTCGGCGTTCGCTTCGCTCTTGTAGTGCCGCGACGCCATCACGTACGCGATCATGGCGATCAGCGAAAAGACTGCGGCCGCCACAAAAGGTGACCCTGGAAAGTAAACGCCGCTGTCGTCGGCATTCACCGTGAACAGGCCCATGTAAACAATGGGTGAGAGGATCATGGCGACGCTGACCAGCGCTGACAGGCCTCCCTGCAGCTCACCCTGGGCATCTTCGGCAACCCGGGCCGACATGTCCTGGCGCAGGGCCGGGTCCTGCATAACCGACACCAGTGCCAGCGTGACCATGGCATACACAAACCAGCCTGCCGACGCGATGCCGATCCCGGTCAGCGCAATGGCTTCCACCGCCAGGGCGACGATGACGGCCGTTTTTACGCCGATTCGCGGCAGCAGCACCTGCACCACCAGCGCCTGGGCGATAAAGGCGATCACCCCGTAATAGGCGATCGAATAACCCACGTAGGCTTCGGACCAGGCAAACTTCTCGATCGCAACGTAAGACCAGACCGTTGGATAAACCCAGGTGGACAGGGTCGCCAGAAAGAACACCGGCAGCAACCGCCCAACGCCGGGGGTGCGAAACAACCGCAGCAGGGTGCCAATCGTATTAGCCCGGGCCCACTCGAAGGGTCGTCGTCGGCCCTGCGGCAAAGACTCGCGCACAACAAAATAGCCGAACAGGACGTTGCCCATGGCGATCGCCGCGCCCGCATAGAACGGCAGACGCACGTCGATGTTTCCGAGCAGGCCACCGATGGCAGGGCCACAGATGAAGCCCGCGCCAAAAGCTGCGCCAAGCATCGCGAAGCGTGTGCCGCGCTGGGCAGCCGGCGTAACGTCCGACACGTACGCGTTGATCGTTGAGAAGGTCGAGGCAAAAATGCCGGCGAAGGCGCGCAGCAAAATAAAGCCCCAGAGGGTGCCGACCACCCCGAGGATCAGCATGTCGACGGCAAATGCGGCCAGCGAGATCAGCAGCACCGGACGCCGTCCATAACGGTCGGAAAGGGCGCCGACGATCGGGGCAAAGATGAACTGCATGAGCGCGTAAACCACCAGCGCCAGTCCACCCCAGCGTGAAGCGCCCGCCAGATCGCCGCCGGACAGCTCCATCAGCAGGGCGGGCATCACCGGTGTTGTCAGACCAATCCCGGTGGAGTTGATAAAAGCCGAGATGACAAGGAAGACGAAAGCCGCTTTGGCGGTACCGTCTTCCGGCTGGCTGCCGGCGTTGGGTTGCGGGTCGATTGTGAGGCTCCGACGCAGAAATTCACTGGGCCGGAGAAGATACCAGATCGGCGCACCGCTCGGGCCTCAGCTCGAGGGTGGATCAGTCCACTTCGAAGCTGTCTGCAAACAGGAGCGAGGCGTCCTGGACCTCCACTAGACAGCTGGCTTGCGCCAGCTCCTGCGCCATCTCGTCGATGCTGCAGTCGCTGAACTGCTGCGATCCATTGAGCCGAGAGTTCATGATGCCCCGGAACGACTCGTCGGCGCAGGCCCTTTCACCATCGTGGGGTGAGTTAAAGTTGTGTCCCAGCTCGTGGGCAAAAATCAGGGCGCTGCTCGTGTCGCTGCTGCGGTCTTCGTTGACGCCGTAACCAAAGCTTCGGCTGCACAGTACGCCAAGGTAGGCTACGCCCACCGTCGATCCGTCCAGGTTGCGTCCGGTAAACATGTGAGCGAGGCCGCCAAACGGAATATTGCTCCCGGCCCCGGTCCTCATAAACTGCCGGAATCCGGGTTGCACGAGGGTGTTGTTGTTGAAGCGGCCCCCGAGAAGGTCGCCGGCGTTGGTTTCGATCAAGACGTCATTGTTGGTCAAAATCTCGTGGTGAAGGAGCTGGATACCCACGCCGAGCTGCGAGGCGTAGATGCCGTCGACGAAATTGACCCGACCGGCCACCACCGATGCGGTGTCCGAACCGTGTTCACCGGTGAACTGAACATCACTGACGATCGTCACGGGCAGCGCCATCATGGCGGCACCTTTGATGGCGACGATGCCCTGCAGGTGCTGCACGAAGGACCGATAGTCGGCAACCGGTCGCTCGAACTTCTTCTGAAAAGTGAGGCCGCCATGATCGATCAGGGTGTTCAGCTCCAGGTCGGCAAAGCGATAGACGATCGTCTGGTCGGGGCTGGCGCCTGTAGCCATCGCTTCCGGAAAGCTGCGGGCACTATCAACCAGGTACAGCTCGGAGCCGTCAAAGATACCGCCGGAGAGGCGCCCGTTGATGCGATTGAGCCGAACCCATGAACCCGGTATCCCGGCGACGCGGCCTTTCATGAAGCGATCGGATCGGTGGATCTTCGCTCGATGCTCTCCTGACAGGGAGCTGAGCAGCCCGTCGTTGGGTGCGAGGACCAGAGAAAACTCTCGCCCATAGGCGCGCAGAGTGAAGTTCTTCAACGAGGCGTCATCACCTGAGCGCACGTCCGTCAGCTCAAAGTGCTTCAGCAGCGCCTGCTGGGCTCCGACAGGCGGGCCGACGGCCAACAACCATAGGGCAGCCAGTAACAGCGAGATCCGTTTCATTGTTAAGCGCCTGAAAAGGCGAGAAAAGTAGCAAGCGGGAGTGCCCGGGTCGGTGATCACCGTCACGGTCCGACCGGTCACTGACATTCTGTTACATTGCCGAAAAAGGCGGTGTTGGGGTAATGCTCGCGAGACCAAACGGCGGGTCGCAGTCTTTTATACTCGGCAACTATGGAGAGCAAAGACTATTACCGATGGGCGGAACGGGCCGCCCGCTGGGGCGCCGACTACCTGAAATCACTGCGGCAGCGACCGGTTCGGGCGCGGGTGAAACCCGGCGACCTGGCGGCACGGCTGCCGGCTTCACCGCCCGAGCAGGGTGAGGCGATGGAGGAGATTTTCCAGGACTTCGAGCGGCTGGTGCCCGACGCGATGACCCACTGGCAGCATCCAAGATTCTTCGCCTATTTCCCCGCCAACGCGGCGCCCGTTTCCATGGTGGCGGAACAGCTGTGTGCCGTAATGGCAGCCCAGTGCATGCTCTGGCAGACATCGCCGGCTGCCACCGAAATGGAAACTCGGATGGTCGACTGGATGCGCCAGGCCTTGGGCCTGCCTGAAGGATTCGCCGGGCTGATCCAGGATTCGGCGACCACGGCGACGGTCTGTGCGCTGCTGACCATTCGGGAGCGCGCCCTTGATTTCCAGGGAAATGAGCAGGGGCTGGCCGGGCAGGGGCAGCTTCGGGTCTACGCTTCGCCACAAAACCATTCCTCGATTGATAAGGCGGTGCGGATTTCAGGGATCGGGCAGCAGAACCTGGTCAAGGTGGCGACCGACGACAGCTGGGCGCTGGACCCGCAGGCGCTGCGAGCTGCGATTGAACAAGACCTTGCGGACGGCTTGGTTCCGGCAGGCGTTGTGCTCTGTATCGGCGGCACGTCGCTCGGCGCGTCAGACCGCCTGAGTGAGACCATCGAGATCGCTCACCGCTTCGGCCTTTATGTGCATGTTGACGCCGCGTGGGCGGGGTCGGCCATGATCTGCCCGGAGCTGCGCGGTCTGTGGGAAGGCGTCGAGGCGGCGGACAGCCTGGTGCTGAACCCGCACAAATGGCTGGGTGCCCAATTCGACTGCACGATCCAGTTTCTGCGGCAGCCGGAGCTCCAGGTCAAGACACTGGGATTGCAGCCGGATTATCTAAGAACGCTCGGCGAAAGCGACATCACCAATTACAGCGAGTGGACCATTCCATTGGGGCGCCGTTTCCGAGCCCTGAAGCTGTGGTTCCTGCTGCGCGCGCACGGCCTTGAAGACTTGCGCCAGCGGATGCGTCGTCACATTGCCTGGGCTGAGGAGGCGGCCGAGCAGCTGAGCCGCAGTGGGGGATTTGTGATCACGTCTCCCTGCCATCTGTCGCTCTTTACGTTCCAGTTTGCCCCCAAGGACGCTGACGCCGAGCGGATGACGCAGGCACTGCTGATGTCGATCAACGACGACGGCCGCACCTATCTCACGCAAACGACGCTCGACGGTCATTTTGTGATTCGATTTCAGGTCGGCCAGTTTGAGTGCACCCGCGAGGATGTTCAGACCGCGGTCGCCGTGATCATCGAACTAGCGGGTCTACTGCTAGCTCAGGAAACTAGCTAGAACGCCGCCGCTGCTTGGAAACCCAGCGCACGTGGCGCTGCAGCGACTTGTCAGCCTGCAGCTGCTCGAGCGTGTTTTTTTGCTGCCCTAGCGTCATTTCATCGAATAGGCGGTGTACGCCGTTATGGCAGAGTCGACAGATATGAACTCCCTGCGCCAGCTCTTCGCGGCTGTACCGCTTGCGGAACCGCTTGCGCCGATGAAGCTTTTTGGGAATGAGATGATGAAATGTGAGCGGCCCTGGGCGCCCGCACAGCGGACAGCACGGCTCGGCCTCCACCTTTTTTCGCCTCATCATGGATTGCCCGAACTGATCATGATCCAGAAGTTGCCAGAGGTGCTGTGATCCCGGGGTCAAAAGCATACCGCTTGGGGGGCAGCAGGGAGCCTGGCGTCTTAGCGGGTAAAATCGAGGGATGAGAACGATGAGACATGCCCACCGACTGTTTGTGCTGCCGCTATTGACCGCGATGGCAGCAACCTCAAACGCGCAGCTGGCGTTTGATCCGCTGACCGTGCACCCAGCCAACGTAGCCCGGGAAGGTCAGTTTTTGCTGGTGATCGAGGACAGCTGGCAGAACGGCTGCCAGGGGCAGATCGATACCACGGTCAGCGCCGAGCGAATCGAGGTGGTCGCCACCTCGGACCAGTCCGATAGCCAGGCCTGCACCACCGCGTTTGTGCCCTTTGTTGACCTCATAAACCCTCGAGACGAATTCACCGGGGAATTTGGCGCCGAGGTGGCCGTCGAGTACGTTTTTGTTGCGCCGGACGGCACGCGCGAGGTTCGAGACCAGGAGACGGTGAGTTTTGGCAGCGGGCTGAATCCGACCTCTCAGGTGGAGTCGGGCAGCTGGGTGACCGACGCGCTGCAAAGCTCCGGGCTGTTCATCGATCAGCAGGAGGGATTGTTCAGCGCCAATCTGGCTGACTATGCAAACGGAACGGGCACCTGGTTTTTTGGCGCAGCGCCGGTGGAAGGTAACGTTGTCATTGCCGAACTCAGCCAATTCGGCACCGTCCAGTGCGTGACCGATCCGTGCAATCGCGCGGCGGCGATTGACAGCGGTCGGCTGCTTGCGGTGCTGGAAGGACAGAACAGCCTGCTGGTGAAGTACCGCAGCATTTTGGAGGAATCGGATCTGGAGCAAGCCGCGCTGCGCTACACGCGGCTTGACCTGAGTCGAGCGCAGGGGTTGGGCGGCGTACCCGATCTTACCGGGCGTTGGATCATCGGCGTCGGTCCTGAGGTGGACGTATCAGTCGGCGAACCGATCGTCAGCAGCTTTGGCGTCTTTGACCTCACCGTGATCGACGATGGGCCAGCGACCAGCCTCTCATCCACCAGCTTTGGTGCGCGAGATATCAACCGGCTGGATGACTCCAACATCCCCGATTTTGTCATCGTGTGCCAGGATGCCAGGCCGGTAGACGGGGATTTGGCGTGCACCACCGCTGACCTTACGCTGGGTGAGCCGGACTGCGTCGCCGAGTTTCCCTTCAGCGCGGCGGGGCTCAATCGGATCGAGGGCGTTGCCAGCTGCGGCAGCGGTCAGGGCCAGTTTGTGATGGAACGCCGCTGATCTGAGTCTCGGCAGGGCAGCCAGTCGACAGGTTTGCTGACCCCGGTGGACAGTCCTGGTGCTGTCCGCCAAACTCCCGCCCATGAATATCGACAGCGCACGATCGACCCTGGTTGACGTCGGCGCCGAGCTCTACCGGCATGGCTGGGTCCCGGCCACGAGCGGCAACTTCTCGCTGCGTCTGGACGACGGCGACCTGGCGATTACGGCCTCGGGCAAACATAAGGGTCGCCTGCAGGCGGCAGATATTCTCCGGGTTGACGGTGACGGTCAGACCAGAGGTTCCGAACCAGCTCGACCCTCCGCGGAAACGGCGCTTCATGTGCAGCTGTATCACCGTGAGCCCGAGGTTCAGGCGGTGCTTCATACCCACTCTGTCGGGGCAACGGTGGCCTCAGCCAAGGCCTCAGGGTCTCTCAAGTTTTCGGGGCTGGAGATCCTCAAGGCGTTCGAGGGCGTCGGTACCCATCGAAGCGCGGTTTCCATCCCGGTATTTCCCAATGATCAGGACATGGCCGCGCTCTCGGCAAGGGTCGACGACTACATGGCAGAGCACGGCACCGGGGTGGCTTACCTGATTCAAGGGCATGGTCTTTACACCTGGGGGAAATCCATGGCGGCCTGTCAGCGCCATCTTGAAGCGCTGGAGTATTTGTTTGAGTATGACCGCCTTTCGCGCACCCTGGAGTAACCGTCAGCCATGAGCGAACTGACCTGTTTTCGGGATCAAGACCCCGATCATCCCGTAGAAAAAACCACCGACTTTGCGCGTATCTCTGAGCTCCTGGCGGCCCAGGGCGTTCGACTTGAAAAGTGGGCCGCGGAGCAGCCGGTGGCAGCCGGCGCGCCTCAGGAAGCGGTGCTCGAGGCCTATCGGTTTGACATCGAGAGATTGAAGGCGTTGGGCGGTTACGTGACGGTCGACGTGGTCAGTATCCATCCGGAGCATCCGGACAAGGCGGTCATGCGCAATAAGTTCCTGGCTGAACACACACACAGCGAGGACGAGGTGCGGTTTTTTGTCGACGGCGAAGGACTGTTCACGCTCCACCTTAACGATCACGTGTTTGAGGTGCTGTGCCAGCGGGGTGAACTGATCAGCGTTCCGGCAAACACCCCTCACTGGTTTGATATGGGGCCCAACCCAAGCTTCGTCGCCATCCGGCTGTTTAACAATCCCGAAGGGTGGGTTGCCAATTTCACCGGTAGCGACATCGCCAGCCGCTTCAGCCGACTAGAGAACTGACGCTGTCAACGACATGATCAGCGCCATCATCACCGACGTCGAGGGCACCACCAGCTCTCTGAGCTTCGTCAAGGACGTGTTGTTCCCTTACGCAGCCCGGGAACTGCCGACGTTTGTTCGTCAGCAGCAGCACGACCCGGCGGTCCGCCGGGAGCTTGCGTCGGCGGCGGCGCAGGCAGAACTGTCCGCGGACGACATCGACGCGGTGGTGTCGCAGCTTCAGCAGTGGATCGCTGACGACCGAAAGGTAACCCCGCTCAAAAATCTGCAGGGCATGATCTGGGAGTTGGGCTACGTCAGCGGCGCGTTCAAGGCGCATCTCTACGAAGACGCGGAGCGCTGCCTGCGCCGCTGGCATGCAAAGGGCCTGACGCTCTACGTTTACTCCTCCGGTTCTATCCACGCACAAAAGCTGTTTTTTGGTCACAGTATCGTCGGCGACCTTCGCCCGCTGTTCAGCGGCTACTTCGATACCACAACCGGTCCGAAGTTCGACCGTGAGTCGTACCAAAAAATCGTCGAGCAGATTGCGGTGCCGGCGCAGCAGGCGCTGTTTCTCTCCGACGTGGAAGAAGAGCTGGATGCCGCTGCCTCAGCAGGTCTGCAAACCGCCAGGCTGGTTCGAGAGGCGGATTACGGCGTTGGCCCGGCGCAGGCAGTCTCAGGCCATCCCGTCGTCGCCAGCTTCGATAACATCGACCCGGCCAACCCGCCCGAACGCAGCCCAGCGGGCTGACCAGCACCGGCCAGACAAGCGCCACGCTCCATCAACCCGCCGCGAGTCGCTTCACAGTACAATCGAACGTCGCTAACTCTGCCTGGAAATCGCCCATGAAAGCCGTTGGATACCGGAACGCCGGCCCGATCGATCAGCCGAATGCCCTGGAGGATATTTCGCTTGAGCAGCCGCACGCCGCCGGGCGAGATCTGCTGGTCAAAGTGCACGCCGTATCGGTCAATCCCGTCGACACCAAGGTGCGCACGCGCATGGGCGCGGAGGGAGATCAATGGCGCGTGCTGGGGTACGACGCGGCGGGTGTCGTCGAGGCAATCGGTGAGTCAGTGACCGGTTTCAAGCCGGGCGACGCGGTGTACTACGCCGGATCCATCGCCAGGCCGGGCACCAACAGCGAGTATCACCTGGTGGATGAGCGGATCGTTGGCGGCAAACCGGAAACGTTGAGTTTCGCAGAAGCGGCCGCCCTGCCGCTGACCGCAATCACGTCCTGGGAGATGCTCTTCGACCGGCTGAACGTGAACCATCCGCCGGCGCAGGGGGGAGACGTGATTCTGGTGGTGGGCGGCGCGGGCGGCGTAGGCTCGATTACGCTCCAGCTGCTGCGCGCGCTGACCGAGCTCACGATCATCGCTACGGCCTCGCGGCCGGAGACTCAGGCCTGGGCGAAGGAGTGTGGTGCTGACCATGTTGTTGACCATCGCGAGCCGCTGGCGCCGCAGGTGGCGGCCCTCGGGCTTGGTGCGCCGGGATTTGTGTTCTCGACCACCCAGACCGGCCAGCATCTAGCGGACCTCGCTGACCTGATAGCACCGCAGGGACGTTTCGGACTGATCGATGACCCGGCGACTTTCGATATTGCGCTGCTGAAGCAAAAGGCGATTTCGATCCACTGGGAGTTCATGTTTACCCGGCCCGTTTTTGAAACGCCGGATATGGGGCACCAGGGTCGGTTGCTGCAAGAGCTTGCCGCGCTGGTCGACGGCGGGAAGGTTGCGACCACGCTGAGTGACGTGGCCGGCAGCATTAATGCGGAAAACCTGATCCAGGCCCACCGGCAGCTCGAGAGCGGCACTACCCGGGGCAAGGTGGTGCTGGAGGGCTTCTGAGCGAAGCTTTGCCCTGTCGCTGGCGGCATAGCCAACCTCGCCGTCTGGTTCTACTATCGGGAATCCAGCGGCACCGGAATCCACGATGAACCCTGCTGATCAGTCCCTGCCCGAGCTGGTGAAATCTGTTCGAGCCTGCCGGCTCTGCGAGGATCATCTGCCCGAAGGCCCTAACCCGGTGCTCCAGATTGACGGGTCCGCCAGGATTCTGATTGCAGGGCAGGCGCCGGGACGCCGAGTGCACGAGAGCGGCGTCCCCTTTGACGACCCGAGCGGCGATCGCCTGCGAGACTGGCTGGGCGTCACCCGTGAGGTCTTCTACGATCCAACCCAGATCGCTTTGCTGCCCATGGGCTTTTGCTATCCAGGGACCGGAAAATCCGGCGATCTGCCCCCGCGACGGGAATGTGAGCCAGCTTGGCGGCCGGCCCTACTGCAGCATCTGACGGCGCTCAAGCTGACGCTGGTGGTGGGTCAATACGCCATCAAGTCTCACCTGCCCGATGTTAGGGGCACGCTGACGAACACCGTCCAACATTGGCAAGATTACGGCACGCGGCTGATGCCGCTGCCTCACCCCAGTCCTCGGAACAACATCTGGCTCAAGAAAAACCCGTGGTTTGAGGCGCAGCTGCTGCCCGAACTCAGACGGCGGGTCAGCGACGCGCTCGCCAGTTAAACAGGCGCAAGCATCGACCTTCGTAATTGTCCCTATGGACCGCACCAGCCGGGTGCCACCAAACTGAGGGTCAAGGAGAAACGTCTATGCGCTATCTCGTACTACTTTTCTGTCTGGTGGCGGTTGCGGCAGCCCAGGATGAGAACCTCGCCGACCACATGCGGGAGCACTTCGCCAGGGCCACCCAGGTGCAGTCCGCGGTGGTGTCCGGTGATCTTGCTGGCGTCGACAAGCACGCCCAGTGGCTGGCCGAGCATCCGTCCCCCGATGCCTGGTACGCCGGCTCCGAAGCGCTTGCCGAGGCGCCGCTGACGGCGCGCCAGGTGGTTGGGGAAGATGAGGTCAGCGCTGACTATCTGGCCGATCGTGTCCACACCCTCGGTCGTGAAGCCAGGCGAACGGCCAACGAGCAGAGCCGGGTCAGGCTTTATGGCCAGCTGCTCTCCACCTGCGCCGAGTGCCACAGCCTCTATCGCAACCGCTGACAGGACCGACGACAAACACCGTTTGCCGCGTCATCGTGGCGGTTGATCTCATTGCCAGGGTGTAAACGCTTTGTTCGTGAGACTCTCACGGACTTTCACCAGCGCGCCCAGGTTCCCATGCTGCTCACACATCGATTCGTGCCACTGCTTGCGCCCTTGGTTCTGGCTGTTTTGCTCCTTCCGATGGTTGCCACCGCTGCCGGCGAGCGGCTGCTCATCTACGGTGGAAGCGGACGGCTTGGCGGACCGATTGTCGAGGAGGCGCTTCTGCGGGGCTACCAGGTAACGGGCGTATCTCGCGATCCGGCGCGTCTGGTCGCGTTTGAGGGCCGGATCGAGATCGTCGGCGGCGACATTCTGGACCGCTCATCGCTCGGCAAGCTCGCAAGCGAGCACGACGCCGTAATCGTTTCCGTCGGTGGACGGCCGAGCGACCCGGATCCAGCTCAGTACATCGCTGCGCTCGCGGCCGACAGCCTGGTGGAAGCGCTTTCGTCACTGGGTCCGGCGGGGCCTCGGCTGATCTTTGTGGGCAACCTCTTCACGCTCAAATTTGAAGATGACAAGACGCTGCTCGAGCTCGGTCGGGTTGCGGAGGACCACCGAAATCACGCGATGTTTCATGGCCATCAGCTGGCGCTGGATCGATTCCGGGAGAGTCGAGGCGTAACTTGGACCGTCGCTTCACCGCCTAACGGCTTGCGCCTCAAAGGTCGCACCGGCGAGGTCCGCTGGGGTGGGGATGTTCTGCTCCGAGACTCAGACGGCACACCCTCCGGCATCTCCCGCGAGGACTTCGCATTCGCCGTACTTGAGGAGCTGGAACGCGAGCGTTACCTCAACGCCCGATTCAACGTCGCGCGCTGAGAGAGTTCCCAACGCCTTACTCGGGCGCGGCGCCGTAAGCGCTTAGCACCGCTGCATAGACGCCCACCGCATCAAACAGATTGGCCAGGCGCAGGTTCTCGTCTCTGCCGTGCTGATTGTTGTCGTGGTTGGCCACCGGCAGGATGATGATCGGCATGTCGAGCAGGTCTTCGAACAGATAGATCGGCAGGCTGCCCCCCATGGTGGGCGTGAGCAGCGGCCGCTGCTGGTCAAACGCCTCGACAATCTCGATGAGTTTCTCAGCCTCCGGACTGTCGAGCCGGGTGCGAAAGGCCCGATATCCTTTTTCGCCGAAATCCGCTTTGAGCAGCTTCGGGTGTTGGCGGCGTTGCCTCGGCGTCGGGTCGCTATCGATCAGGTGGTAGCCCTGATTCTCAAAGTGGGCGCTGAGGGCCCGGCGCACGCCGGCGACGGTTTGCCCGGGCGCCAGGCGCAGGTCGAGCGCTGCCGTTGCGCTGGACAGAATGATGTTGCGCGCCTGATTGCCAACGCCCCCAGCCTGGAATCCTTTGATGATGATGGCGGGCATCATCACAAGCTCCTCAAGCCGGCGGCCCTCACCCTCAAGCCGACCCAGCGCCAGCTCATCCTGAAGTCGGTCTTCGACCCGTGGCATCGCGGCGACGGCCTCTCTTTCGGCTTGGGTGATCGGCGTCATTTCGTCGAGGTAGCCGGGGACCAGAATGTTGCCGGCGTCGTCTTTCAGGGTGCTGAGCAGTCGGATGAGCGAGTCGGTCGGGTGTGGCGCCCAGTTGCCGTAGTGGCCTGAGTGCAGCGGTCGGATGGCGCCATAGGTGGTCAGGTTGACCGCCGTGTCGCCGCGGACGCCAAAAACCAGCTGACGGCGTCGGCTCTGGTGCATGGGGCCGTCACAAAACAGCATCAGGTCCGCGTCCAGTTCGTCGCCATGGGCCTCCAGGATGCCGCGGAGCGTCGGGCTGCCGAACTCTTCTTCGCCGTCCAGAAACAGCTTGATGTTGATGGACAGCGGCAGGTCGTTGGCTTCCAGCAGGTCGATGGCGTGCATCAATGCAATGACCGGCGCCTTGTCGTCACCGGCGGATCGCGCGTAAATGCGCCACTCGCGCGACAGGGGCCCCGCCAGCGCCTCCGTCCAGTCCAACACCTCGACGCCGCTCTTTAGCGTGGGCTTAAACGGCGGAGTCGCCCAGTTTGAAGGCAGGACAGGCTGACCGTCGAAGTGGGCATAGATCAGCACGGTTGGTAGATCATCGCTAACGTGCCGGCTCGCCAGCACGTACGGTGACCGGCCTGCCGTCACAACCTGGCTCTGAAATCCGCGTTGTCCGATATAGCGCTGAATCCACTCGGCGTTGGCCAGCATATCCTCTTGCCGGGTTGAGACGTTCGGCAGGCTGAGGAACGCTCGAAAGTCCTCCAGCATCTCCGCGCCGTGGTCATTGGGGTATCCATCCACGATTTCCCGCAGCGTAGTCAGGTCGTAGGCGAACGCCGGTCGGGCTGCGGCCAGCGTCAGAAGCAGCACGGCGATCGAGAGGAGTAATTTCATGGGCGATGCCTCAATGGTCGAGGTTGTGGCCGGTCAGGCGATTCGATAGTCGTCGATCTGGACTTCGCTACCGTAGTCCGCAAAGTCACCGTCAGCGCGGCGGCGGCGGAACTCTTCCCAGGTAAACGGCTGATAGTGGGCCTGCTCGCTGCTCAGCAGCTCCGGCAGCGGGGCTACCTGCGCGTTGTACGCCGGATTGAAGAAAAAAGGAATGCTGAATCGCTCCCGATCACGGCTGGGCAGGACCCGATGCAGCGGTGCCTTGAATCGATCGTTGGTCCAAACCTGCAGCATGTCACCGATGTTGATCACCAGCGCATCTCGCCTTGGATGCACGGGGAACCAGCGGCCGTCGCGATACACCTCAAGCCCTGGAACGTCATCCTGGAGGAGCAGCGTGATGCTTCCCGCGTCCGCGTGTGGGTGGATGCCGAGCAAGGGCAGACCATCGTCGCCCGGCTTCTTGGTCAGCGGGTAGTAGTTCAGGCGCGTGAAGCTCGTATGGGGTTTCCCATGGGCCTCCTGCAGGCGTCCCGATTCGGCGCCGAGCTGAGTTGACAGCGAACTCAGCAGCCGCGATGACAGCCGCTCCATGGCCGCGAACCAATCGAGCATGGCCTGCCTGAAGTCATCACGCCCGGCCGGCCAGCGGTTGGCGCCGGTAAAGGGCGTGCTGTCGGCAGCTGCTTCAACCGTAAAGTCGAAGACTTCCTTCTGGTCCTGGCGGTTTTTGGTGAGCTCCCGGTCGTACCAGCCCCAGGGGTTGTCGCGGCTGCGCCTGATGCTCGCCTTGTCGGGCTCGGGCAATAGAAAAAAGGATCGGGTCTCGGCCCAGACGCGGTTGATCAGCGCCGAGGTGACACCGTGATTGATGACCTGGAAAAAGCCCCAGTCACGGCAGGCATTGAACAAATCCTCTCCGGGGGCCGTCAGGTCGATGACCGGTACGCTCAATGTTTCGTTCATGGCGCTATCTTCGCGTATGGCGCTAGCCCGGTAAACGGCCGCCGGGCAGCTTCAGAAGCTATCTCGGGCGGTGTTCTGTGCCGATGCCGGAGGTAATGAACAGCGCGGTCGCCTCACCGTCAATATCGGCGGTATGCCAGACCCCTGGCGCGTTGATGGCGTAGTCACCCGGGTCCAGGTCGATCACAGCCGGCGCACCTTCGGGGCGTTCCTGCAGCAGCCTGAGCCGGCCCGTCACACAGACCACCAGTTCGCTGCCGTTAGGGTGCATCTCCCATTGGCTCCATGGCTGATCGAAGCGATGCATGCTGACCAGGCGCCCTTCGTTGCCGTCCGTCTCGTGGCGGTGAGCGTAAGCCTCATACCAGGCCATGTCGCCGGTAAAAGCGGGTTCTTGCAGCGCCGTTGCGCCCAGTCCCAGATGAACCGGGTGGTCAATAAGATTGGGTGCGGTCATGGGTTGTCCCTCCGTTTCAACGTCGACCCATTCTACGGCGCCAGGGCGGGCAGCGTGCTTTGGAAAAAAGCCAGTGCGTCAGCGGCGGTCTGTTTATGAATGGCGGCACGGTCAATGCCTTTCGGATCCTTGCAGAGTGTCTTGACGAAGAACCGACCCTTGAGACTGCAGCGAGCGAGAAAGGTGTAGTGGGCGACTCCGTCGAGCACCAGGAGCTGCGCGCCGGGAATCTGCGCGGCCAGCGGTTCGGCGTTGGTCGCTGGCAGCGCCTGCTGATCCTGACTGCCGACGACCAGTCGAACCGGAAGCTGGATTGCGGCCAGACTCTCGGGACCGAACGCGGGCGCCAGGACCGGCGCGAGAACGAATGCCGCTCGGATTCGCGGATCTCGAAAGCGCTCGTTTGAGCGGACCAACGAGGCCTTGGTCGCCGCGTCGTTTTCTGTCAGCGCTGTCAGCTCTTTTGTGGAGAGCCCCGCTTCGGGGGGCGGGACGCAGGACGGATTGGTTTCATCAAGTCGGCAAAATGCTTCCCATCGAGCACGATCTGTCACGGCACCGCTGAGGCTGAGGGCGGTATAGCCCCCAAGCGAAAAGCCCGCGACACCGATCCGAGCGGGATCGATGCGCAGCCCGAACCGCTCGTCTGCCAGCAGCTCATCGATCGCGAAGGACAGATCCAGCGTTCGCTCCCACCAGAGCATGAACCCCTGGGGCTGATAGGTTTCTTCGGCGGCCGTATTGCCGTGGTGGTTGACCGCCGCCACGAGAAACCCGTTGGCGGCCAGCGTCTCAGCCAGCCAGGAAAGCTGCAGCGCGGCGCCGCCGGTACCGTGAGAGAGCAAAATCAGCGGCAGCTTCTTATCGTATTCAGCGAGCGGCGCTCCGGGTGCGCTCCAACCCGCTCGAAAAACGCCGACCTCCCAGGGTTCCTGCTCGGCCCCTTCCATCGCTGGATACCAGACCGTTGTGCCCACCGGGCGCGGGCCTGACGTTGACCAGGCAGGCCGGTCGGAGTCGGCAAACGGCAGGTATGCGCGACCCACCGGCTGTGGGCGATCAGGTGGCTTGGAACAGGCGGTGACCCCAGCCAGCAGGCAGGCGCAAAGCAGCAGGGTGATCGATCCAAGCGAAGGTCGGTATGCCATAACGGTCCTGTCTGCGGAGATGCCTGCATGTTAGACGCGCGAAAACGGCGGATGTATCAAAAGGACATGGAAAGCGCCTGCTTCGCGGGGAAGCGTCTGCCGTCAGGCGCGTTCGTCTTTGGGGGACCCAAGACAAATGTAAGACGTGATGCTGTGCACCTGTGGCACCGTTCCGAGTACATCGCCGTGAAACTCTTTGTACGCCGCGAGATCTGCCACCTCAACGCGAAGCAGATACTCGACGGCGCCAGTTACGTTGTGGCATTCACGAACCTCCGGCGCGCGCGCCATGGCGAGTTCGAACGCGCGTGAATCCTTCTTCAGGTGTTCGGAGAGCCCAACCATCACAAAGATAGTGATGCCGGATCCCAGCGCCGCTCGATCCAACACCGCGCGATACCCCTGGATGACCCCCTGGCGCTCCAGCTCCTGGACCCGCCGCAGGCACGCGGAGGGCGAAAGCCCCACGCGATCAGCGAGATCGACGTTGCTGACTCGACCGTCTTTTTCGAGTTCTCGCAAGATATGTTCGTTGTAGCGATCTAGTTTAATCAATTGTTGCTATATAGGGTTCCTTAGTGCGTCATATTTCAACAAAAAAGCGCAGAGTTAGCACTAAAATTTCGTCATTAGGCTAACTGATGAGAGCTTGTTGCTATGAATACCTTTTCCCATGCTGATTTTCAGCTGTCGTCCGACCGAGGTTTTCTATCGCGCTTTGATCCGCAGGGGCAGGTGCTGCCGTCAAACCTGCAGCCGGTTCGTGACACAGCGCTGGCGTTGCCTTGGCTGCTGCCCACCGGACGTATCCGCACGCACGTGGAACGGCTCCCGGTTCTGGACCTTGAGGAGCTTTGCGCTGACGCCGAGCTTCCTCTGCTGCGGGTGGCGATGGTGCACTACGCGTTTCTTGCGCAGGCATATGTCTGGGGTGAACCCGCGGCGCCCCGGTCATTACCGGCATGCCTCGCCAAACCGCTTTGGTCGCTCGGTCAGGCGACGGGGCAGCCGCCGCTGCTAACCTATGCGCACTACGTGCTCGACAACTGGGCGCTGATAGAGCCGCAGCGTGGCTTCGACCTCTCGAATCTGCGCATGCTTCAACCGTTTCTCGGCGGCCAGGACGAAGCCTGGTTTGTGCTGATCCATGTCGCGATCGAAGCGCGCGCCGGAGCGATGATGGCCCGTGTTCCGGAGGTGATCGACGCTGCGGCCCAGGGCAATGGCAGCGGCGTGGAGGAAGGCCTGGCCGCCATGGTGCAGGTCTGGGACGACGTGAATGCAATCTTCGCGCGGACGCCCGAACGCTGCGATCCCTATGTCTATTTCCACCGCGTTCGCCCGTGGATACACGGCTGGAAGGACAACCCGGCCCTGGGAGACGGCCTGGTCTACGAAGGCGTGACCGACACTCAGGGCAAGCCACAGAGCTTCCGCGGGCAGACGGGCTCACAGTCGTCGATCGTGCCAACCATGGACGCGTTTTTGAATGTCGGGCACGCCAACGACCCGCTGCGCTCGTTCCTCGACGAGCTGCATCCCTATCGCCCGCCGGCGCACCAGCGATTCATCCACGAAGTGAAGGCTCGCAGCCGAGTCAGGGAGTGGGTGGCCGACGAGGGTTCGCCGCTGCATCGCGACCTCTACAACGCCTGCGTGGATCGCCTCACGCGTTTCCGGACCCAGCATCTGGAATATGCCGCCAGCTACATTGCGAAACAGTCCAGCCGCAGTACCGGTAATGATGTGGCGGTCGGGACCGGCGGTACACCCTTTATGAAGTATCTCAAGAAGCACCGAGACGAGGCTCGGGCCCACATGCTCTCATAGCGGGGGTTAGTTATCACAGTAGCCGGTTTGCCAGCTTCGTTCCGAGCTGTGGTTCCGTAAGTCCACACCGTGATCGACGGCGGCTTTCATCGCCAACAGCACCGACACCCAGCCCGGGATCATCTGATCCCTCATCGCGTCGGGGACTTCTGTTGCCGTGAGCTCAAGGTCGGTGCCGCCGCTACCGTCGTCGGTAAGCGTAAACGTGGTTTCGGTGCCGAAGTAGGTCACGGCAAATTTTGACGGCGGATCAGCGGCCAGGAGCCGTCCGGTGGTCGGCGGATGGTTCATGAAGTGGAAGGTGATCTCGCCGTTGCGCTCAACGGTTTCTTCCGCCCAGAAGCTGGACCGACCCCGATCGGTCGCCAGGGCCTGATAGACCGCTTCAGGTGCGGATCGGAAGTGCACTTTCCAGGCAATGGTACCCGGTGCTGCTTGAAAATCCATGGCGCTCCCGGGCCGTTGCCCAAGCGTTGCGTGGTCTCGCAGCTTGCAATACCGCCATCAGCAAAGCTAGCACGGCTGCTGCTCTGGATTGGGCAAACCGGGTGCCTCGACCGGCAGATCGGCCGGGGCTTGATGCTGGCTCAAGCAGGGTTGGCTTCGGGAACCGGATCGGCCGCCGGCTCTGCCTCGCGATCGACCAGCAGTGTTGCGCCGCCGGCAACGATCAGCAGCACGCCGCCAATGACCAGTCCATAGATGCTCTCGCCGTCAAAATACACCCGCAGCAGAAGCCCCAGAACGCTGGCCGCAATCAGCTGCGGGATCACAATGAAAAAATTGAAGATCCCCATGTACACGCCCATTTTCTCGGCCGGCAGCGCGCTGGACAGTAGGGCATAGGGCAATGACAGGATGGAGGCCCAGGCCACGCCAACGCCAACCATAGGAATCCACAGCAACGTCGGACCCTGAATCAGATAGAAGCTGAGCAGGCTGAGCCCACCTAACGATAGGTTTAGCACGTGACACCAACGACAGCCGAGACGGTTGGCGACAAAGGGTATGGCGATGGCCGCGAGTGCCGCAAAGCCGTTGTAGGCGGCGAACAGTACGCCGACCCAGTTGGCCCCTTCGTTGTAGAGCTCCGTGGTCGGGTCGGTCACGCCGTAGTGGTGACTGGTGACCGCGGCAGTGCCGTAGATCCACATCGCAAACAAGGCAAACCACGAGAAAAACTGCACCACCGCCAGCTGCCGCATGACTCGCGGCATGGCAAAAAGATCGCTGACGACCTGATACACGCCGTGATCGGTTTTGCCCCGTCGACCCATCGAAGCGGTCAGCAGCAGAACCGCTGCGAACCCCAGGGCCGACCCCGCGAGAATGTAGAGCTGCTTATCAAGGCCGCTGACGATAATCCAGGTTAGCAGCGCGGCGCCGGCAATCGCCCAGATCAGCGCCCGGGACAGATAATACGCCGGCGCCTGCAGCGATCGGCTTGCCGGTCGGGACCGAGGAGCCGCCTGCTCGAAGGCGGCAAGCTCCTCCGGACTGTACTCCCTCGTTCGCAGTACGGTCCAGAGAACGGCCAGCAGAAAGACGGCTGCGCCGAAGTAGAACGAGAGCCGAACGGAGTCGGGTACTTCACCCGGGCCGGCGCTGTTGCTGACGTCCAGCCAGTTGGCCAGGATCCAAGGCATGGCTGACGCCACGACGGCACCGACGCCGATAAAGAAGCTCTGCATGGCGAAGCCGACCGTGCGCTGCTTTTCTGGCAGCATGTCGCCGACAAAAGCCCGGAATGGCTCCATCGATACATTGATGCTGGCATCCATAATCCAGAGCATGCCCGCAGCCATCCAAAGCGTCGGCGAGTTGGGCATAAAAAAGAGCGCGATGCTGGCGAGGATGGCGCCGCCCAGGAAGTAAGGGCGGCGACGGCCAAAGCGGCCCCAGGTGCGGTCGCTGAGAAACCCGATGATCGGCTGCACCAGCAGGCCGGTAACCGGCGCCGCCACCCACAGAACCGGCAGGTCCTCAATGCTGGCCCCCAGGGTCTGGAAAATTCGGCTGACGTTGGCGTTTTGCAGGGCGAAACCGAACTGGATCCCGAGGAAGCCGAAGCTCATGTTCCAGATCTGCCAGAAGCTCAACGTGGGTTTTTGCCGTGAATTCATGGGGAGGTAGTGGTCTGTGGCTGGACAAGAATTTGATAGCCCCAGGCGGGCAGGTCAGCCGTTCTGCTGGCGGTCAGGGTCAGCAGCTGGCCGGAGGCGAAGTCCTGCCAGCCATTCACAAAAGGGCCGTCGGTCATCGTTAAAGACCGCTTTTGGTCGGAGTAATTGAACATGGCGAGTATGCGGTGATCACCCTTTGTGCGGGTAAAACTGAAGATCAATTTGGGCTCAGAGTTTACAACCTGGACCATCGGTGCTCCCCATAACGACGCCATCGCATTGTCCGGCAGGGCGGGCCCGTTGGCGATGGGAGGCGCAAAGAAAACTGCGGCATGGGCGTCTCGGCAACTACCTAATGCTGACGACCCTAGAAGGCGGGCCGATGAGTTGCAACGAGCTGAATACGTATTCAGGGCAGCATACGTATTCACGGGCTTGCTCTGGACCTCGCCCGTGGCTTAGCTTGCAACCATCAGGAACGCGCGCGATAACGCTCTGCCATCGTGTCCTACGACGGGCGGTTGTCGGTGTGGAACCGCATTCGGGAAATGCTAGGTGTAGCCGGACAACCGGCCTAAGAAGGAATCAAACCTTGTCCACCGCGGTCATTGAAGTGGAACCTGCCGGCAAGGCCATGTCGCCGCTTGCCGGGCGACGCAGTGCCGGCGTTTGTATGCATCTGTCCTCGCTGCCTGGGCAGCACGGTATCGGCGGCATCGGTTCGGGCGCTCGGAAGTTTGTCGATACGCTCCAGTCTATGGGGCTGAGCGTCTGGCAGTTCCTTCCTACGGGGCCGACGGCCTACGGAGATTCTCCTTACCAGTCGCTCTCGACTTTCGCTGGTAACGAAATGTTGATTGGGGTTGAAGAGCTGATCCAGCTTGGGCTGGTCAATGCCGGTGAAGCGGAGCCGCTGCGCGACCTGCCATCGGGCTTTGTAGATTACGGCGCCCTGATACCGATCAAGACGCTGCTGCTGGCGCTAGCCGCCGACCGTTTCGAAGATCGGGCGAGCGCTGAGCTAAGGCTGAAGTGCGATGAATTCGTTTCCGAAAATGACCAGCTTTGGCTTCACGACTACGCCCTTTATCGAATCCTAAAAAATCGCCACCAGCTAGCACCCTGGACGCAATGGGAAGCGGAGTTCCTGCGGCGCGAGCCTCAGGCCCTGCGGAGGATCGAACTGGAAAATGCCGACGAGATTGCGGCCATCAAGGTGACCCAATTTTTGTTCGACTATCAGTGGCAGGCTTTGCGGGAGCACGCAGCTCGCCGGGGCGTCGCGCTTTTCGGTGACATGCCGATCTACATTGCGCACGATAGCGCGGACGCCTGGGCTCATCCCGAGCTTCTCCAGGTTGATGCGCTTGGGCGGCCCCAGCAGGTGGCCGGGGTCCCGCCGGACTACTTCAGCGAGGATGGTCAGCTCTGGGGCAATCCGCTCTATGACTGGGATCATCACGCACGCACCGGCTACCGCTGGTGGATCGATCGTATTCGCCAAACGATGAAAACGGTCGATTTGGTGCGCATCGACCATTTCCGGGGTTTCGAAGCCTTCTGGTCGGTCCCTGCCGGCGCGAACTCGGCCCGCGGTGGCCGCTGGGTCAAAGGTCCCGGCGATGAGGTGTTCAACGCCATGCGTCAGGCTTTGGGTAACCTGCCCATCATCGCTGAAGACCTTGGAGTCATCACAGCCCAGGTGGACGAGCTGCGGCAACGGCAGAACATCCCCGGCATGAAAGTGCTGCAGTTTATGGTGGGTGAGGCCGACATGGACAGGTCCGAAATCGTGGAGGACTGCGTTTGCTATACGGGCACTCACGACAACGACACCGTTGTGGGGTGGTTCAACGGAGGCCCGGGTGACATCCGCACGCCGGAAGAAATCGAGGCATCCCGCTTGGCGGTGTTGGCCAACACCGGCGGTCGGCCTGATTCGATTCACGAAGATCTGATCAACTTTGCCTATTCATCGCCCGCCGCCATCGCGCTGGCGCCCATGCAGGACTACCTGGGGCTTGGGTCGGAGTCGCGGATGAACACGCCGGGCACCGCATCGAGCAACTGGCGCTGGCGACTGCAGCCCGGGCAGCTGTCGCCCGAGCTTATACAGTCGGTGGCTGCCAGAGTGACCGCGACGGGGCGCCGCTGAACGACTTGGCCCTGGCCGTCGCGTTCTTCACAATCTCCTCACAAGCGGCCCATAACATTGCGAAGGCGTTTGTAGGAAGACTTTCCCTTCGACGCAACCAACGTAAATTCAGTGGGGAAATCACTGATTTGAACCGACTTTGACCAACCGCAAGCCAACTTCGCTGGATATTGCCTACCTGGCCGGCGTATCCCAGGCCACCGTCTCTCGCGCCCTCCGGGATAGCAAGCTGGTGAGCGAGGCCACGCGAAAGCGGGTCAAAGACGTTGCGCGCGAGCTGAACTACCGCACCGATCGGAACGCTGCGAGCCTGAGGTCGCAAAAGGCTCAGACCATCGCGCTCCTAATTTTCGAGGACCCCACGTCGGATTCCTCACACATCAACCCGTTTTTCCTGCGTATGCTCGGCACCATCACCCGAGCGGCATCGCGGCGCGGTTATGACCTGCTGGTGTCCTTCCAGCAGATGAGTCAGGACTGGCACACCGAATACGAACGCTCGAACCGCGCCGACGGGATTATCCTGCTCGGCTATGGCGACTACACGCGGTACGGCCACAAGCTTCAGTCGCTGGCGGACGCAGACGCTAATTTTGTGATTTGGGGTCCGGTGCTGGAAAACCAGCCCGGGCACCGGATCGGTTCGGACAACAAGCTGGGGGCCAGGGAGGCCACTCGCCACCTTCTCAAGCTGGGTCGAGAGAAGATTGCTTTTATCGGCGACGTTTCTGATCGCTGTCCCGAATTTAGGCTTCGGTATACCGGCTACCTGGAGGCGTTGCGAGAAGCCGGAATCGCGGCAGATAAGGATGCCCAGGTCGATGCAGACAATCGGGAGGGTGACGGTCGCGAGGCGGTTGAGCTGCTGCGCCAGCGCGGCGTAGCGTTCGACGCCATCGTCACGGCGAGCGACCTGATGGCCATCGGCGCTATCCAGGCCCTCAATGCGAACGGCATGCAGGTCCCCGACGACGTCGCTGTCGTCGGGTTCGACGACATCCCCGCGGCTTCCTACATCAGTCCCGCGCTCACCACAGTCCATCAGGACACGGCGTTGGCGGGGCGCACGCTCGTCGACAACCTGCTGGCGATGATCGACGGACAGTCGGTTCAATCATCGTTGATCCCCCTTGAACTGGTGGTGCGCGAATCTTGCGGCGCATCGATTGCCCAAGCCCAGGCGGATTCCGGCAAACCGAAAAGGCTTCGCGCTGTCGATCGGTGACTTTTAGCTTAGGGCGCCCGAAAGCGTGCCGGCTGTCGCCGGCGAGGCGCCAGGCATCAGGACACACTTAATTTATTGCCGACTTCCGCGATGCAGAAACATCCAATTCCGCTGACCGATCTACACGTTTCACCGCTGGCGTTGGGAACCATGCAGCTCGGCGGCGCCTGGGATCAGGACCCTCTGACCGACTCGGCCGTGGAGACAACCGCCGCCATCATCGAATCCGCGCTCGGCCTCGGCATCAACCACTTGGACCTGGCCGATATCTATACCTTTGGTAAATCTGACCAGGCGATCGGCCGGGTGTTGGCGGCACAGCCTGGGCTGCGACAGCAGCTGGTGATTCAGCAGAAGTGCGGCATTGTGCTGCCGCAGGAACCCGGCAATATCCAGCACTACAACTTGAGTGCTGGCCACATCGTGGCCGTGGTGGAACAGACTTTGACCACCCTCGGCACCGACTATTTGGACATACTCGCCCTCCACCGCCCAGACCCGCTTGCGGTGCTGGAGGAGGTGGCTGCCGCCTTTGATCAGCTGCACAGGACGGGTAAGGTCCGCTGGTTTGGCGTGAGCAATCACAGCGCGGGGCAGCTGGCGCTGCTAAAAAGGTGGGTCGACCAACCGATCGTCCTGAACCAGCTCGAGCTCAGCCTGCTTCGGCACCAGCTGATCTCCGACGGCCTCATGATCAACACCTCCAGCTCGCAGAACTCGCAGGGCCTCCTCGACTACTGCCGCCTGCACGATATTTTTATTCAGGCATGGTCACCGCTGGCCCAGGGTCGTCTGTTCGATGCATCGTCGCCGCTGGGCCGTGCCATCGCCGCGATGGCGGACGAGCTGGGGGCACCGGCAGAAGCCGTCGCGCTCGCCTGGATCCTCCGTCATCCAGCCAAGATTCAGCCGATTGTCGGCACCGGAGACCCCGAGCGTTTGGCGTCATGCGCCAAAGCCGTTGCGACGGCGCTCAGTCGACAGCAGTGGTACCGCCTGCTGGAGGCAAGCCGCGGTCAGCCAGCACCCTGAGGGCTGCCGTGCATGGGGTCGGCAGGCGCGCTGACCTGTGCCGAACGAGACATTTCAGGGGCGACAGCATCGTGTACGCTCACCCTTTTTCTGGGAGAGTCTCAAGCCGTGAAGCGTTTCCTGATCAGTGTTTTGCTGCTTCTGCTCAGCGGTTCGTGCCTGGCGGATGGCCATGGTCGTTCCGACGTTGATGCGGTCTTTGGGGGCTTGCGCCCGGTCAATTCCTTCGAGGGTGATCCGACCTGGTCGCTTCAAGAGCGCATGGAACACTATGGCGTACCCGGTGTCGGCATTGCCGTCATCAAGGATCGAGAGGTCATCTGGCATGAGGTTGTGGGCCTGGCAGACCGTGTAACCGGGGCCCCAGTGACGTCCGATACCCTGTTCCAAGCCGGCTCAATCAGCAAACCCGTTAGCGCTTACGGCGCGATGATGATGGTTGAGAGCGGCGATCTCAAACTGGATGAGTCGGTCAACAAACGACTGAAATCCTGGAAGATTCCCGCCAGCGAGTGGAGCGACGAGAATCCCGTCACGCTCACGCATC
Organism: Pseudomonadota bacterium; assembly: GCA_039033415.1. Taxonomy (NCBI): domain Bacteria; kingdom Pseudomonadati; phylum Pseudomonadota; species Pseudomonadota bacterium. The sequence goes on from JBCCCR010000020.1 coordinate 58,617, forward strand.
TGACCAGCCATACCGGAGGGCTGACGGTTCACGGCTTCCCGGGTTACGCACCCGGCGTTGCGGTGCCGACGCTCGTACAGGTGTTGGACGGCGTGCCGCCAGCCAACACGCCGGCGATTTTTGTGAATCGGGCGCCGGGGGAGGGCTGGCGCTATTCCGGCGGCGGCTACACGGTGATGCAGCAGCTGATGATCGATGTCGGTGGCAAGGCGTTTCCGGCGCTGATGGAGGAGCTCGTGCTCGGCCCGCTCAACATGCGCAGCAGCACGTTCGAGCAGCCGCTGCCGCCCGGCAAGCTCAAAAATGCCGGAGCGGGTGTCCTGCCCAACGGATCGGACGTCCCCGGAAAGCGCCACACTTATCCCGAGATGGCCGCGGCGGGTCTTTGGACCACCGCCTACGATCTCGCTCTGTTTGCCGCCGATGTTCAGCAGGCGCTCAACGGAGACAGCGAGGTTTTGTCCAAGGCCATGGCCGAGGCAATGGTGGAGCCCGTCGATCCAACGTTCGGCCGAGGGTTTTCCCTGGAAAGCATAGACGGTCACGCTTACTTTGAGCACGGCGGCTGGGACGAAGGGTTTTGTGCGCAGCTGACCGCCAGCCGGGACGCGGGGGTGGGTGTTGCGGTGATGATCAATTCGAACCATCCCCAGTTTCTCGACGAGGTTGTGAAGTCTGTGGCCATGGCCTATGACTGGCCCGGCTATCGAGACCTGAAACGACAGCCGATGCCGTCATCTGCCCTCTCGGCCTATCCTGGCCGCTACCGCTACAACGACGAACAATCCATCTCGGTAACCGCGGACGCTGGCCGGCTGTTTATGCAGTACGTCGGTGAGGCACCGCAAGAACTGATTCATATCGGCGACAACACCTTTGCTCGCCGCGAGCGCGGTGCGCGAATCACTTTTTCGGAGCGTGAGGGCTCGCCGATCTTTGAGTTCATGATCGACGACGAAAACCGCCAGCGTCACGTACGCCTTGCGGAAGACGAATTTCTGCCCAGAGACGTCCTGGTACGAGACGATGAGGAACGGGCTCTGCAGCGCTATCGCGCCCTGATTGAGGCGGACGGATCTTCACCCTGGGAGGCGATCCTGAATGACACGGGCCTTGAGATGGCAGGCAACGGCTTCTCCGATCTCGGGCTCAAACTGCTGAGGATCAACGCTGAGCTGTTTCCCGAGTCGGCAAACACCTGGGACAGCATCGGTTATGTTCTGCTCCAGCAAGGGCATCGCCAGCAAGGAGAGCTCTATTACCGCAAGGCGCTTGAAATCGACCCGCAGTTTTCCTCCGCGCTTCAGGCTCTAGCAGAACTTGAGGCGGCCAACTGATCCCGCGGCAGCTGCCTCATGAGGCTTTTGCCGTCCAGGTGATGAGCCCTATGGGGGCGACCGATCCATTCGACGCCCAGAGCCTGGTGAGTTCAGCTGCTGCGAACCGCGGCGACAACCTCGTCGCCAAGCTGGTGATCTGATTCGAACCAGGTCAACCGACCGCGACCCTGAGACTTCGCCTGATACAGCGCAAGGTCAACCTGCTTTACCAGACTCTCTGGCGACCGATTCGGTCGGGGCTGTATGAGTCCAGCGCCGATGCTGACCGTCACAACGGGGGCGGTGCTGGAATCGGCGTGGGGGATTTCCAGTGCTCGGATCTCTTCCTCGATCTGTTTACCCGCGGCCACTACGTGCTCGGGCGTTGCGGCATAGAACAAGAGCGCAAACTCCTCGCCGCCGACGCGAGCCGCGATGTCGAGGGGGCGGCGGACCGAGTCGCCCAACACCTCGCCGATGCGAGCCAGGCAGCGGTCGCCAGCCTGGTGCCCGTAGCGATCGTTAAAGGCCTTAAAGTGGTCGACGTCGACCAGCAGCAAACCGAGCGGGTTGCTGTCGCGATGTCCTTGTTTCCAGAGTGATTCCAGCTCTTCGTCGAAGACCCGGCGGTTCTTGAGCCCGGTGAGCGAGTCCACGCTGCTGAGAACCTGCATGATGCGCCGCTGCAGAAAGCTGAGTCGTTGGCTGTGCTCAAGGGTGTAGGCGAACACGAGCGCCACGACGCTCACCACCATCAGGACCGACGTTTCAAAACGAATCAGCTCAGGCGGCGCGCCGTGATAGGAAAGGCTGAAGCCATAGCTTAGGGTGATGATGGCCCCGACTGCGGCTACGTTCCAGAACAGAAACCCGACAAGCATGTACAGGCCGAGAAAGCCGGTCAGCATCGTCACAAAAGCGTGCAAGTTACCCTGAGTAACGGATTCGGCGACCGAATAGCCGCCGAAGACACCGCTGGAGGCCAGCACCAGCGGCGCGACCTGGAGCCAGTATCGAAAAAAAAGGGGTTTAACAAAAAGGGTGATCAGCAGCAGCGCGGAGATCGGTCGTTGAACGTACTTTGACAACTGATCCATCAGGGTCAGCGCCGTGTCGACGGTCTCCGGCTCAGCGGCATTGTTGTTGGCGGTCATCCAGACGCTGAAGACAATCATGCTGATCACGCAGATCAGCACCCGCCGGCGAACTGACCTCAGATGATACTGCCTGTAGTGGTGCTCGAGCGGAGCTTCGAAGCGCAGCCACCGGAACCCGCGCTCGATCTGCGCGTTCCAAACACGATGATCGCGTATCGATTCCGAGGCATGACTGATAGCAGGTCTTTTTGGCAAGCCGTGGTTCCAACAGGGAACGTCCCCTCCTTGCCATCGGCTGGCGCGACAAATTCTTGATGGCGCTGGTGGCCTGACGAACTATTTTGCCGGTGAGTCTCGGGCGTCGAAGACCGTACGCCCATTGGCTTATAATCGCCGGCTTGATTTACGAATGATAATCGTTACCATTTGCCACTTGACTGCTTACGCCTAGGTGCGCTGGCAGACGCCGAAAATGAATTCTGGGAATGCCTCTTTGACCTCAAGCGCAGTAACAACCGAGCTGCCGGCAGCCGGCCCAGCTTCCGTGGATGACTGGAACGGCTGGGCTGGCGATGGGTGGATCGACCTGCAGAAAACGCTCGACGCGATGTTTGCGCCGCAGCGCGACTTCCTGCTCGCACAACTGCGTGAAGACGACCGCAGAAAAGTCCTGGATATCGGCTGCGGCACCGGGGCAACCTCGCTGGCGCTCAGCGCGAGGTTGGCCGACGGAGGCCACTGCACCGGCATCGACATTTCGGGGCCGATGGTCATGCTGGCGCGCAAGCGCCTTTCATCGACGCCGCTGCCGGTCGATTTTGTTGTCGCCGATGCCGCGACTCATCCGTTCAAGGCCGGACATTATGAGCTGCTGGTTTCCCGCTTTGGCGTCATGTTTTTTCCGGATCCTAAGCAGGCCTTTAGCAACCTGCTGCGCGCCGCAGCGCCGGGCGCTGAGCTTCACGCTCTCGCGTGGCGGCGGCCTGAGGATAATCCCTTTATGACAATTGCCGGCCGCGCGGCGTCCTCTGTTTTGCCGGAGCTCAAGCCACCGCCACCGAACGAGCCTGGGCAGTTTGGCTTCGCTGACTCAGACTGGGTCCAGGGCATACTTGGAAACAGCGGCTGGGGGCAGGTGAGAATGAACGCACTGAATTTCGCCTGCGCTTTTCCGGCGGATCAGCTCGCAGGTTTTGTCACCAAACTTGGCGCCCTTGGTCGTCGCTGGCCGGACCTGGACAAGGCGACCCGGGCCGCGCTGCTGGAAGCGGTGCTGCCCGCCTATGAGCCACATATCGGTGGCGATAAGGTTCACTTCACCGCTGCCTGCTGGCATATTTCGGCAAAGGCGCCAAGATAATTACACCTTAAGACCCGCGACTTAGAAGGCTTTTTGTTTGCTAGCAGAAGCGACCGTCGTTGATCTGATGATCGACGCGCAGACCGCCGCTCGGGAGATCCACGGCCCGGACTTTTACACGGCGCACGAATCTTCACTAACAGCAGCGCCAGCACGCTTTCAGGCGGCGGCCATGGCGTCTGCTTCGGCGGTTGTCGCCTACAGTGAGTGGCTTGAGGCCTGCGGTAACACATTCAACCTGGTAAGCCGCGCTGGGCTCAATCCGGTTCGCCCCAAAAAAGAAATTGCGGCGGTCTGCGAAGATCTGCTGAGACGAATTCGGCAGTACGCGTCAGCCGCGGAACAGTGTGCGGCTGCGGCAAAGGCAGCAACCCAATGCGCGCTGCTTGGCCCGCAGTCGACAAGCGATGAACGTAATGTTCCAGAGGGCGCAACGCGGACTGCACTGCTTAAGCTCACGGAATGTCCAGAACTGCGGTACGTGCGGGAAATCAGCGACGCGCTGAAGGATCGAGAGCTGCTGGACGCGACGCCGAGCGAGTACCTGCGTGACGGTTTGTCGTTTCCCGCTATGTCGACAGTGGACACCAGCTGGCCACCAAAGTCGGTCAATAAATTTGTTGGCTATGAGTGGGAACAGCAGGTGGATGTCTACCAGTCGCTTTTTCAGGCGCTAAATCAGGACCTTGCTGCGCCAGGTCTCTTGCCACCGGGCGCGCTACAGGGTTGTAACACCTAAGCTGTAGAGTCCGGACAATTCAACACTCGCCTGAATCCTCTGGAACGTGCGCCAGTAGGAAATGAATGAGAGTGAGTGGCATTTGCAACTTAGTTCCTGTTCATCATATGATCGCGCCGGCGCAACGTAAGCAAGAACAATAAGCGCCGCACATCCCGGCCGGTGCATTACTCAGCAGCTTCCTTGCCCGACTGGCTGGCCGGCCGCTCCTTTTTTGCTGCTGTCGCAAATTCTTTGTCTTTTCTGCTGTCCCCGCCGCATGTCGCTTGGCTTTGATAATGCAAATCATTATCATTAGCATATCGGTGTTTCGAAAGGACAAAAAGTGGCATCTTCACTGCAGCGGGGGCGGGTCTTGGAAGTTAAACACTGGAACGACCGGCTGTTCAGCTTTCGCACGACTCGAGACCCGGGATTCCGTTTCCGCAACGGTCATTTCATCATGATTGGGCTTGAGGTGAACGACAAACCGCTGCAGCGTGCCTACAGCATCGCCAGCCCCAATCATGCCGAATACCTAGAGTTTTTCAGTATCAAGGTAGCTGATGGCAAGCTGACTTCGCGCCTGAAAGACCTGACGCCAGGCGACGAGATCATCCTAAGTCGCAAACCGGTTGGCACGCTGGTTGTTGACGATCTCAAGCCCGGAAAGCGCCTCTTTTTGCTGGCAACCGGCACCGGCCTTGCCCCCTTCCTGAGCATAATCCAGGATCCGGAGACTTTCGATCGCTTCGAACAGGTTGCGGTGGTTCATGGCGTGCGCGCAGTGGACGACCTGGCCTACCGGGAGTTTCTCGAAACCGGCCTGCAGTCCGACCCGTATCTGGGCGAAATCGTCCGCGGCAAGTTCAACTATCTGCCGCTGGTAACCCGCGAACCGTTTACGAGCTGCGGTCGTATCCCTGAGCTTCTGCTCAACGGCGAGCTGTGCCGGATGCAGGGCCTGGACCCGATCGACCCTGCTACAGACCGAGCCATGATTTGCGGCAGCATGGCGATGCTCAAAGACACCTCGGCAGCGCTAAACCAGCTTGGCTTTGCCATGTCACCCAGTCAGGGCGTTGCCGGAGATTACGTGATCGAACGGGCTTTTGTGGACAGCTAGTCACGCGGGGGGACGGAGAGAGAACGGGCCCGGATTGGGAAGGGCCAGGAGTGACCAAAGGAGGAGCAGGACGATGGTGAGAATGGTTAGCGACAGCATGGGTGAGATGGCGGTGCCGGATCACGCGCTGTACGGCGCGCAAACCCAGCGCGCGATCGAGAATTTTCCGATCAGCGGCCAGACCATGCCTGAGGCGTTCGTCCGGGCATTGCTGCAAATCAAGGCCGCCGCCGCCCGGGCTAACCGGGAGCTGCAGTGCATCGACCAGGCCATTGGTGTCGGTATCGAGGCTGCCTGTGTTGAGCTTCAGACCTCCGATGATTTGCTGGACCACTTTCCGGTAGACGTTTTTCAAACCGGTTCGGGCACCAGCAGCAACATGAACGCCAACGAGGTCATCGCCAGCGTTGCGACAAAAAATCTGAGTCAAGCCGTTCACCCCAATGATCACGTCAATTTTGGCCAGAGCAGTAACGACGTGATCCCCAGCGCGATACACGTGAGCGCTGCGGTTGCGCTGATCAACGAGCTGATGCCGGCGCTCCAGCACGCGATCGAGGTTGCGGAAAACAAGGCAAAAATGCTGGAGCACGTATGCAAAACCGGCCGAACGCACCTGATGGACGCGATGCCGGTGACCATGGGGCAGGCCGTCGGCAGCTGGGGGGCGCAGCTGCGCGCTGACGTGGCGCTCCTCGAATCGGTTCTAAACCCGTTGACCTTGCTGGCGATCGGGGGCACCGCCGTCGGCACCGGCGTCAACACGCATCCAGAGTTTGCCGGGCTGCTGTGCCGCTACCTTTCCAGCGAGACAGGGATTCAGTTTCGGCCGGCCCCGAACCCGTTTCCCTTGATGTCTTCCCAGGATACGGCGGTGGCCGTGTCAGGACACCTGAAGACGGTGGCCGTCTCGCTCATGAAAATCGCTAACGATTTACGTTGGATGAACGCTGGGCCACTGGCTGGCCTTGGGGAAATTACGCTGCAGCCACTGCAGCCGGGCTCCTCAATCATGCCGGGTAAGGTCAATCCCGTGATTCCCGAAGCGGTAGCGATGGTGGCCGCCCAGGTCATTGGCAACGATGCCGCAATCACCGTTGCCGGGCAGTCGGGAAACTTTGAGCTCAACGTCATGCTGCCGCTCGTGGCCAGCAATCTGATCTCCAGCATGACGCTGCTCAGTCGAGGCAGCCGCTTGCTGGCGGATCGGGCCATGGCAAGCTTCACGGTCAACGAAGCGCGGCTCAACGAAGCGCTGCATCGAAACCCGATTCTCGCTACGGCCCTGAACCCGATTATCGGCTACGGCAAGGCTGCTGAAATCGCCAAAAAAACCTATCAGGAGGATCGGCCGGTGCTGGATGTCGCGCAGGAGGAAACCTCACTTTCCCGGGATGAGCTCAAGAAGACGCTCGATCCCCACAAGCTGACGCGAGGCGGACTATGAGCACAGAATCGGCTATTCGTTATGCCCAGGATCCGGACAATCCCACCTTGCTGTATACCTACCTCGATGATTGTGATCAGCGCGCAGCGCTAGCGTCGACGATTCAGGCGCAACGCCTTTACCGACACGCCTTCGAGCTTTTGCTGGACGTTATCAGCGATGACTGCGTTCCGCGTCATTGGCGAGCGCTGTGTCTCGATCACGTCTACCGCACCCTGGTCGGCCTAGCTCGATTGGCCGAATCGGACCGCGATCTTCAAGGTCTGCTCGAGCTGGAATCGCAGCTTCGGGTGACCGCGGAGTTTTTTCTAGGCAAAGCTCAGGTCTGCGGGAGCCTGCCGGCGCGCGGCGCCGTCGCAAGCGCCTGAGCAAGTGACCGCACTTGAGGCATGGCGCATTTCACCGTGCCATGCCGATGGTCATCTGCCGAGTTCTCACTTCCGGTGAGATAATGGTGACGTCAAAGGCCTGGTTATGCCGCTATGACTACTAAGAGCGTGTTAAAAGCCGTTATCCCCTTGGGCGTTATCGTTGGCGCGGTGATGATCACAATGACGCTGGTCAGTCTGCGTCCTCCGCCCATCCAGGTAGAGCCCGAGAAAAGTGCACCGATTGTTGAGGTGGTTCCGGCAAAGACGGCACCGATGGCCTATCGCGTGCAGTCCCAGGGAATATTACGGCCGCTGACGCGCACGACGGTTGTCGCTGAGGTCTCCGGCAAAATTGAGTGGGTGTCGGAGCGGTACGTCGTCGGCGGGTACTTCGACGCCAACGAGCTGCTGCTGCGGATCGATCCCAGCGATTACGCGGCCGCCTTAAAGCAGGCTGAGGCAACACTCGCTGGCCGGCAGGCGCAGCTTGCCCAGGAGCAGGCCCGCGCGGAGCAAGCCAGTAAAGACTGGCGGCAGCTTGAAGGCCGGCGAGGCAATCAGGCGCCGGCGCTCGTGCTGCGCGAACCGCAGCTGGCGGAAGCGAAGGCCAACGTGCTGGCCGCGGAGGCCGACCTGGACCGGGCACGCCGAAATCTGCAGCGGACCGAGATTCGGATGCCTTACCGCGGTCTCGTTGAAGCCAAAGACGCGGATGTTGGTCAGTACGTCACCCCAGGCGGCCGCCTGGGGGTGACCTTTTCGACTGCGGTTGCCGAAATCCGCCTGCCGCTGTCCAGTGACGATCTGGCTTTCGTCGACCTGCCGGCGGTTGGCGAGACCGGCGGGCAAGGATCGTTAGTGCGTCTTCGGGCGACGCTTGCGGGGCAGCAAAGCGAACGACTGGCGCAGATTGTTCGAAGCGAGCAGGTGTTCGACGAGCGGGCGAGGGTGATCTACGCCGTAGCCCAGGTCGAAGACCCGTATAACCTCGAAGGCCCGTCGAGCACACCAGCGTTTCCTATCGGCACTTTTGTGTCGGCGGACATCGAGGGTGTCGACGCGGGAGCGGTGATCGCGCTACCACGCTCGACGCTTCGTGATTCTGGCGAGGTCCTCGTTGCCAATCAGCAAAACAAGCTTGAGATCCGTCCGGTCACGGTCGCCCGCGCAGACGCGCAAAACGTTTACATCAAGGCTGGGCTGCGCGACGGCGAGCGGGTGATTACGACAGCGGTTGACCTGCCCATCCCGGGCACTGAGCTGCGCATCCAGGGCGGGACTCAGATCCCCGCGCTTGAGTTTCCGACGGTGCCGACGCCTGCCAGCGGAAAATCCCTGCCGAAAACGCGCGCGGAGGATCGAGGATGAATCAGCTCAACTGGTATGAGTCGATTATCACCTGGTTTGCCCGAAATCCGGTTGCCGCAAACCTGCTGATGGCCGTGCTTTTGCTCGGTGGCCTCTACACGGCCGCGACCATCAAAAAAGAGCTGAATCCTCGTCTGGAAATCAACGTGATCCAGGTGCGGGTTGAGTACCTTGGCGCAGGCCCGCTGGAGGTGGAGAAAAGCGTTTGCGTCAAGCTCGAAGAAGCGCTTCAGGACCTGGTCGGCATCACCGAGCTTGCCTGCCGCGCGTACGATGGCGTCGGCGTTGTCTCCGTCGATGTCGATCCGGCCTACGACATGGCGGAAATGCAGGACGAGGTACAGAGCCGCGTCGACAACATCGCCACCTTTCCCGAGCAAACCGAGAGACCGGTGGTTACCCGCGCACGCTTCGAACAGCCCGTGATGTGGCTGTCGGTGTACGGTGACGTCAGCGAACGAACGCTTTATGAGTACGCCAAGACGCTGCGCGACGACATGCTGGCGCTTCCGAAGATCACGCGGGTTGAGGTGATTGGCGCCAGGCCCTATGAGATCTCGCTAGAGGTCTCTGAAGATACGCTGCAGGGCTACAACATCACCTTCGACGAGCTGACGGCAGCGGTCAGGCGAAGCTCGCTTGACCTTCCGGGTGGGGCAATCCGGACCGACAGCGGAGACGTGCTGCTGCGCGCCACGGGCCAGGCGTACGTCGGCCGCGACTTCGAGAAGCTGGTGGTGCGGACCAACCGCGATGGGACTCGGGTGCTGCTGGGTGACGTGGCCCGGGTGCGTGACGGGTTCGAAGAAGTTGAAGCCTATTCACAGCACAACGGGAAGCAGGCGATTGCGGTGCGCGTCCTATCGGTGGGCCAGCAGTCGGAGCTTGAGCTTGGCGAGACGGTCAGGAACTACGTGCAGGCCCTGCAGGCTGAGTTGCCGGACGGTATCTCCGTCGACTACTGGGCGGATGTCACCTACTACCTCGATGGTCGACTCGACATGATGGTGAAAAATCTGCTGAGCGGCGCGATTTTGGTCTTTCTGGTGCTCACGCTGTTCCTGCGCCTCAAGCTCGCCTTCTGGGTCATGGTCGGACTGCCGGTCGCCTTTATGGGGGCGTTCTTCGTGATGCCCGCGGCCGGGGTTACCATCAACATGACCAGCTTGTTCGGCTTCATTTTGGTGCTGGGTATCGTCGTCGACGATGCCATTGTCATCGGCGAGAGCGCCTATACCCACATTCGTCGGGATGGGCACAGCGAAGCGAGCGTGGTCGACGGGGTCCTGCGGGTTGCAATTCCAGCCACTTTCGGCGTGTTGACGACCATGGCTGCGTTTTTTCCCATCCTCACCATCGACGGCGTTTTCGGGCAGTTCCTGGCGCCAATCGGCTGGGTGGTCGTGCTTTGCCTTGCCTTCTCGCTGGTCGAGTCGAAGCTGATTCTGCCGGCCCACCTCGTGCACATGAAGCTCCCGCCGCCCTCGACGCCCGAGCAGCAACGAAGCGGAACGCTGCGCCAGCGCGTGCTGAACGCCCAGCGCAAGTTCAGCGACGGCCTCAAACGCTTTGCCGAGCGGCGCTATGTGCCGCTGCTAAAAGCGGCTCTACGTCAACGTTACACCACGCTCGCCCTGTTCCTGGGCATGCTGATTATCAGCGTGGGTCTTCTGATGGCGGGTTTTGTCCGGACGGTGCTTCTGCCCGAGGTGCCCGGGGACTACATCCAGGCGGATCTGCTGATGGCGGAAGGCACGCCGCCCCGGCAAACGCAGGAGGCCATGGACCGCGTTCAGCGCGCGTTGTGGGAAGTCGATACGACACTGAGCCAGCGCTACGGCATGGAGCCGGGCAGCGTGGTCGGAACGCTGTTTGCCTTCACCGACTCCGACGTCGCCGGCACGATGATCGTGGAGCTGAAGCGAAACGAGGGTGTCGGGTCACTGCTGCGGGAGGTCACGGAAGGCTGGCGTGAGCGCGCCGGTGAGATCGCCGGCGCCAGGTATTTGAGCTTTTCCGACGCAGGCGGTCCGAACGCCGGGGCTGACATCTCCTTTCAGCTGGTCGGGCGCGACCGCGACCTGCTGGCTCGAGCCTCCAAAGAGCTCGAGGCCAAGGTGCGAAGCTACGCCGGCGTGTTCGATGTCCGCAACTCCCTTGAAACCGGCGGCCGCGAAATTAAGCTGAGGCTGAAACCCGAGGCAGAGGCTCTAGGGCTGACGCTGCAGGATCTTGCGCGACAGGTGCGGCAGGGTTTTTATGGCGAGGAGGTTCAGCGCGTTCAGCGTGGCAGTGATGAGGTGAAGGTCATGCTCCGCTACCCGAAAGCTGAACGAGACTCGATCGGCTATCTGGAGCAAATGCGGGTCCGCACGGCTGACGGGGATGCGGTGCCATTTGCCAGCGTTGCCACGGTGGAATATGGACGGGGGCCGATTCGGATTTTACGTTTTGATCGGCAACGCGCGGTTAGCGTGACCGCTGAGGTGGATACGGAGAACTTTGAATCCTGGCCTATCAACCAGGAGCTTCGCGATCGGGTCATTCCCGAGATTCTGTCTCGTTACCCAGGCGTGCAGTACGTGCTGTCAGGCGGACTGCGAGAGGCTCAGCGACTGACGGTCAGCATCGTCAACGGGTCGCTGGTCGCCGTGTTCCTGATCTACGCACTCATGGCGATTCCGCTGCGCTCCTACGCGCAGCCTTTGCTGATCATGTCGGTAATCCCATTCGGCGTGATCGGCGCCATCTTCGGGCACTGGCTGCTGGGTGACGCCATCAGCATCATCTCGGCCTTCGGCATCATTGCGCTCGCGGGTGTCGTGGTAAACGACAGCCTGATCTTGGTGGACTACATCAATCGCCGAGTTCGTGATGGCATGGCGTTGCAGGATGCCATTGTCGCCGCTGGCGCTCGCCGCTTCCGGCCGATCCTTCTGACGTCGATGACGACCTTTCTTGGACTGGCGCCCATTGTGTTTTTCGAGAAAAGCCTGCAGGCGGCGTTCATTATCCCCATGGCAACGTCCCTGGCGTTCGGCATAGTCTTTGCCACCGTCATAACGCTGTTCTTGATTCCGACGCTTTGTCTTGTGCTCGATGACGTCAAAAACCTCTTTCACCGCTCGCCAAAGCCGCTAGACGGTATTGGTGCTTCATCCGATCCAGCGGCGTAGAAGCCGCAATGAAGTAGGACCAACACCACCACTTAGGACTGGCTTTACCGAGCGACTCTCTCGCGCAATCACCGATCACGCTGGCTGGCTTTTCGGCTAAGCGGCTTAAGGCTATCGCCTGGGGGGGCGATGGCTGTCTTAGTGCAGGGTCACCGACTGGCCCGGCGCAACGCGGGCTGGATGGGTAGCAGCCGAGAAAAGGATCGGTAGCTTCGGACTCACGTACCGCGCCAGCCTTTGCAAGGAGCGAGTGATCGCCTCATCACCGTCAGGAAAGCAAACACCTCCCAGCAGGTGTCTGACGGAAGCCGTTGGATCATCCGCAACCCTCTCCAGACAGGCCAGCCATACTTGCTCATCGGCGTTGAAGGTGATGATCGTTGGATGATTGAATTCCATAGGTCGGACCGACCATGCCGACAGCTGCTGTATGTTGAATCGAATTAGGGCTTGAGTCTCGGGAATGCCCGCGTCCACAAACGATCGCATGACCATCGGGCAAACGTGACGCTGATTAGCCAGCGCGAATACCTCATGACGCAGGCCCCACAGGCAGAGTTTCAGCCCAGGGGGAAGATCGTGAAACGTCCGTTCTTGCGTCTGGGTTTTCGATTCTATGGTTATCACTGATCACCCCTCTAATTGTTAATAAGAATGATTAGCATTATTATTAATTGTGAAGGAGAGATCAACTAGCCGATTTGTGGAGGATGTATCGATGGACTCACAACCATTGCGAACGCGCGACAAGTCGCTGTTGTGGCTGGTAGCAGTTGGGTCGATCTGCTCTAGCTATTCTTGGGCCGTAACGTGGTTGCTATAGGCGCAACCCGTCGGCACGGTACAAACTAGACCAGATGAATTTATTCGCTTGATGTCATCCCGCGTTCGCCCAGTGCAGAGCAGACGCCGGCGTACGACCTAGGTCTCCCGCATGTGATAGATCGCATGGCCAGGCGGTGGCGCCAATGATGGGCGCCACTCGCGAATGGTGCCGAGCGAGTGCTCAGGTGATCTTTAAGACGCCCTTCATGATCGCCCAATGCCCGGGAAACGAGCAGAAGAACGCGTATTCGGCGTCGGGCAGTTCGGCCAGGGAGAACGTGACGCTGGTTTCTTCGCCGCCGCCAACAACGGTTGTGTTGGCCAGTACTCGCGCGTCGCCGGGGGGCACGTAGTTGTTTTCGAGCCCGGCGCCGAGTCCGGCCTGGGCCACCGCGTCCAGATCGCCAGACTTTGACAGCACCCAGTTATGGCCCATCGCGTTGCGGGGCAGCGAGCCCGTATGTTTAAGCGTGACGGTCACCGATTCGCAGCTCCGTTCCACCTCAATTATGGTCTTGTCATAAGCGATTCCGTCACCGGCGGTGATCGTCACGTCGCAGGCCGCAAAAGCCGTTTGACCTAGGGCCAGCATAAAAAGCAGCAAAAGTGTTCGCATCGAAAATCTCCTTGCAGTCAGTTCTCTAAAATCATCGAATACGAATGATAACCTTTCGCAATGAAGAAAGGGTGGACACCGCCTAAAGCGGTTTTGCCCCTGACTGCCGTGCGTCTACCGAGCGTTTTGGTAAACGGTCCGAACGTATCGGATGCTGGGTCGGCTCGCCCAGCGCTCTGTATCTGCCTGGGCCAGCGGCGGCACCACGATATGCTGATATTCGGGGTGCTCGTCCGGCAGCGCAATAGGTGACAGGAGGCTCGCTGCAGCCAGGTCTGCCCGCGTCATCGTGTCGCCGAGCAGGTAGGGCCGCCCGTCCGCCAGCAGGCCGTCGAGCCAATCGAGCTCGCCTTCTACCTTGGCGCGCGAATCTTCACGCTGGGCCGGGCCCAGGTCCATGCCTTTAATCATCAAGCGACACACAACTTTCCACCCAAGACGCAGCTTGAGCTGGTCCAGCCACGGGAGACCGCGGCGGAAAATTGGGAGCACCGTGGCCGGATGATCGACGATGGCCTCTGAGTAGAAGTAACGTCGAACGTGGATCCCGGCGATGTCATCCAGGCGTTGCTCAATTTCTCGGCAGGCGTCGCGATTCTCCGCACTGGAGAGTTTTGCGCCACCGGGGGAGTTGGACTCCGCCCAGCTCACAACGTCTGCAGATCCCTGGATTACGTCGTCGGGAAGTTCAAGAAACGGCATCGCCCCGCGTTTGAGGCCAAGTGAACGGGCTTTCTTGAGGTGTTTGCCGGGCGCCAGTCGGTTGAGCGTGTAGTCATGGCCCAGATAGTCCAACGCCCAGCGCGCCTTTTCGCAGTAATGGGAGATGGCGAATACGTGAAGCGTGGGTTTTGCCATAGAAGAGGATCCTTTCTGGCGGCGACTAGGAACGTTTACTGAGGTCGAAGATTCCGGTCTCCCGCCGATTGGTGACTCAAGATTCGGTCCCGAGGTCTTTCGACGGGCCGGGAAAGAAACGGTTGGTCCGGCGCTGGTACTCCGCGTAGGCCGGCCGTTTCTGAAGAGAATAGTACTCGGAGGGCCTGGCGCCGGTGTAGTGCACCAAGGTCTGATACATAAGGCGCGAAACGAACAGCAGTCCAAGCGTCAGCAGGACGGCGACCGGAATGGGTTGGGATTTGAATAGCTCCGGAACCGCGGGCATCGCCATCAGAATTAGCCCGTTCCAAACCATCCATTCAAAAAAATAGTTGGGGTGACGGCTGTAGCGCCATAGTCCAACGTCACAGACGAGGTCACGCTGGCCCTTGGCCTTACTTTGGGCCACAAACGCTGCCTTTTGGCGGTCCGCAAGCGACTCGAGGACCAGCGAGATCAACGCAAGTGAAAAGCCGAGTAACTCCAAGCCAGTGACGCCGGATGCAGGATTGAAGGCGATCACGAACGCCGGGAAGGCGAGGAAAGAGGCGTTCGCCAGCCCCTGCACAAGCACCTCTACCTGGCGTGCTAGTGCGACGTTGGTGACTCCGGCGCGCTCCCAACGCAGCGCCTGATACCGATAACGAGCTAGCTCTCGGTTCAGTGCACCAGCCCGCCACAGCATTACCGCATAAAAACCCATGCGGCCCCCGATGGCGAGGTAAAGTCCGCAGACCATCGCCAGCCGCATTTCATTTGCCTCAGCGAATCGGAACCCAAAGGTCAGCAGCCCGATGAATACCAGCCCCCACGGCCAGCCGATGTCGACATAAGACATGCGGCCCGTTTTCCAGGTTGGCCAGCATACGACCAGCGCGAACAGTCCCAGCTGCAGCAGCCCGTTGGTGAGCGCGAGCGGTCGTATCGACTCGGTCGCCAGGAGCACGAGCCAGCCAAGAATAAACGGGACGAGTTGAAGTAGCTTACTCAGAGGGTGCTGCCGAAGGCGTCAAAAGACAGACTACCCATTCTCTCATGAGTCCGCCGGGTTGGCTCGCGCCGGGCAGTGGTCTATTCAATCGGGAAATAAGCAACACAGGCGAGCGAAAATTAGGCAAACTGCGCGCTGATCGCACGGAATCGAAAAATGGCCAGAACCCCCAACTTGACCGCCTGCTTCTGCGGATTCGCTTTGTTGATGTCAACTCTTGTGGCAGTGGCGTCGCCGCGAGTTCTATTTAGTCATTACGCGCCGGACGAGAGCGGGCTGTCGCTGACGGTCGACGGGCAGCCACTGACGCCGACGCTGCAGTTCGGCGAAACGGATGCCCAATATCGATTGTTTGATTCAACGCCTCAGACTTTCGCGGTAATCGACGCCGGCGGCGCCGTTCTTGCCAGTCTGGAGACCGAGCTCACGCGCAATGATTTCAGCATGATTGCCTACAACGACGCTGCGGGGGCCGTGCAGCTGAGTCTGCTGGCGGACACCGTTCGCAGCCGCGACGATTCGTCCATCCAAAACACGGTCGTCCGGGCTGGCACTTACGCCAAGCTTTCCTCCGGCTTCGAGTTTGGTTTCGAAAGCCGGACCGACATCGTGGTGGACGACGTCGACTCTTTTGGGGTGATCTTCAACAGTATCGGCAACGGCATCAGAGTCCTAACACCCGACATCTTTGGGACCGGCGTCGATTCGACGGGTGCCATGCGCAACGCGTCGGTAGCGCTTCGGCTTGGCACCGTCGGGGAAGCGCTCAGCGAATTTGAGCAGGTGATTTTCAGTTTCGAAGGCGCGATCGAAGCTGGCACGACGGACCTGTTTGTGATCGGCAACGGTCAGCGTTTTCCGTATCAGGTGGTTCGACGGGTCCGGCCGGGCAATCGCAGTTCGGTGGAAAGCGGGCTGTATGGCGAGCTCGCGATCGTTGGCTCGGGAACACAGGTGGTGGAGTTGGCGGAAGACGGCCGGGTGTACGGGTTGTTGTACAGCTACGACGAGGCTGGGCAGCCGCAATGGTTCTACTTTGACTCGAGCTGCGAAGGCTTGTCGGAAGACGAGGACTTTCGAATGCTTGCGTGCTCCGATCCGGAGATGATTCTGGTATCGGACAACGTCTACGCAATTTCTTTTTATCGCGCCACGGGCGGGGCGCTAACGCCCGGAATCGGTGCCGCCCTGGAGCCTGTCGGGTTTGGCCGACTGCGTCTGCGCACGTTGCTTGATGCGGACCTTCGCCAATCGAGCACCGCAACGATGCGGGTTCGCCTGGGAGACCTCGAGGACATCCTGGCGACCGGAGCTGCGATTCCCAGCGGCGTGAGGTTTGTGTTTGAGCAGCTTCCCGGCGGCTAATGGCGCCAGGCGCCGAGAGGACGTCAGCCCAAAGATCAGTGACGGCAGCACGAACGGGATCACCATGAGTCGTGGCAGACTCTAACGTGGGAAATTCGGGTTGCCGCGATGCCGTTGGATTCAACTACAGGCGTTTACTACGAGGTTCATGGGAATGAGGGGCCGCCCCTCGTCCTGGGTTTTCCCATTTTCGCCTCGATGGCTGACATCCTCGGTTCCGAAGCAAAAGCGATCCGCGATGGATTTCTTGCTGGGCTTACCGATCGATATCGGGTCCTGCTCCTCGACTATCCGAGCATTGGTCGCAGCGAAGAGCTCCCCCCGTCGAAGCTATCGGTTGAGCGGGTATGCCATGACCTGCTAGCGGTCGCTGACGAGGCCGGCTTTGAGCGATTTAGCTACTGGGGCTACTCGTGGGGTGGATGTGTGGGATACCAGCTCGCCGTCAGGACTGAACGGGTCTCCGCGCTGGCGATGGGCGGGTGGCCACCGCTCGGTGGTCAGTACGACGCAATGCTCGCGGCCAGCCGAGAGCAAAAGGACAATCCGCCCCCCGAAGCACAGGTGGTTCTTCGCTCTCCGGCACAGTACGCGCAGTGGGAAACCTTCTACGCGAGCCTCCAGCTTTTTGACGATGACAACGCCTCGAAATCGCTGTCCATCCCGCGACTGGCCTATGCGGGCGCGGACGGAGACACGACCGCAGGGTCTTATACCATTCAGAACGCGTCGATTTTGCGAGACAAGCAAGCGGAGCTCGAGGCGCGCGGCTGGCAGGTTCAGCTGATTGAGGGCGCCGCTCACGAGGACGGACTGAATCCGTCCAAGATACTGCCGATTGTAAGACCCTTCCTGGATCGATATGTCGAACACTCAGGTTAGTTCAGACGCACGAGAGCTCCTTAGCCAAACCCTGGTTTGGGACAACCACGCCTGTATGCCTTTGCGCCATGGCGACGATGATTTTCTGCCGCAGCTGGAGCGGTGCCGGGAGGCCGGCTGTGATGTTGTCAGCCTGAATATTGGCTTCGGCTTCAAAACGCTGGACGAACATCTTCGCACCGCGGCCCTGTTCCGCCGGTGGGTGAGCCAACGGCCCGAGCGTTACCGGCTCGCTAAGTCGCTGAGCGACATTGATGAGGCGCGCGAGTCTGGGCAGCTGGCGATCGTCTTCGACGTCGAGGGCATGGCGCTGCTGGATGAGGGTGACTATGGCCTGGTTTCGATGCTGCGCGAGCTCGGGGTCATCTGGATGCTGGTGGCCTACAACAAAAACAACGCGGCGGGTGGTGGCTGTGCGGATGAAGACCCGGGCCTGACGCCCCACGGTAAGGCCATTCTTAAAGAAATGAAGCGGGTCGGCATGATCGCATGCTGTTCCCACACCGGCCATCGCACGGCGATGGACGTGATGGAAGCCGCCGATAATCCAGTGGTGTTTTCCCATTCCAATGCCAGCGCCGTGCATTCGCACTTTCGCAACATCCCCGACGAGCTGATCCTCGCCTGTGCGGAAACGGGTGGGGTTGTCGGGATCAATGGCATCGGCGAATTTCTGGGGGAGAACGGCGACTATGCGGAGCTCTTACTGCGCCATATCGATCATGTGTCGGAATTGGCAGGTCCCGAGCACGTAGGGCTGGGTCTAGATTATGTGTATGATCAGCAGGAGCTGCTCGACTATCTCAAAGCCCACCCTGAGTTGTTCGGTGTCGACCCCGAACCGAAGGTTCGGATGGCCGGACCCGAAGTGCTGCCAGAGCTGGTGGCCGCCATGCTGCAGCGCGGCTACCAGCAACGCCACATCGAGATGATTTTGGGCGGCAACTGGCGTCGGGTAGCCCAGCAGGTCTGGATCGATGGGCAACGTTAGACCCTTGACCGAGTCGGCCTCTCGATCAGAAGATGTGGCTCTGCCGTACGTGAGCGAGCCCTTGGCCCGAGATCACCAAAGCCCGACTGGTAATACTCAAAAGGTCCTAAGGATCAGGGATCTCAAGCGTCTTGCCTTGCCGCAGGAAGAGCTGGAAGCGCTGCCAAAGGACGAGACATCGCGTTCGCTGCAGCACACCTGTGACGGCGATCAGGAAGTTATTGCGCTGGCTGACGACCTGATTTTCGCCCGTACCGACGTGCCCCATATCGATCAGGCCCCGGACGATCGCCAGTGGTCGATCGACTACAGCGGCTGGCTGTATCTGCATTTTCGCCTCGAAGGCCTGAGCCGGGAAATTCAGCCGGACGGAGAAGTCACCGACCTCGGTGGACAGAGTTTTATCCTGTCGGTGTCGAATGGTCCGTCGTCGACCCGGGAGGTGTTGGGGGAGAAGTGGCGCACGGTAGGCGTGGCCTGCAAACCTTCGTTTATACGGCGCGAGCTGAAGATGGACCCGGCGGATCTGCCGACCGAGCTGGCCCGCTTTCAGGCCGGTGAGGTAGACGCGGAGTTCTGGTACGCCGGCGAACTGTCTCGCGAGATGTTCAGCGTCGCGGGTGCGCTGATGAATCCCCGGATTCACGACAGCATCCGTCCGATCTACATTCGTGCCAAAGCCGTAGAGCTTGTCTGTCTGGCTCTGGATCGTGTTCGCCGGCCTCAGCCGGTGCTGGCAGCGCCGATCAAGCTGACCCAGCACGACGTTCGCTGTCTGCACCAGGCCCGGGCTATCCTCGAGGAGAGCCCTACGGCGCCGACGCTCGATCAGCTGGCGCGACGCGTCGGCGTTAACCGCAACAAGCTCGCCATGGGTTTCAAATACGTTTTTGGTGAGACGGTGGCCGCCTTTCATCGCGAGCACCGGCTGGAGATGGCGCGCGAGATGTTGCGTGATCCCGACGTCAGCGTTGGTCAGGTTGCCGACGCCGCCGGGTACCGGGACGCGGGTAGCTTCAGTAAAGCGTTCAAGCTTCGCTATGGCATGCTCCCATCGGACATGCGTCCCGGCAATCGGACGTGACCTTTCTTTCTACACGGCACACTAAAGTGACGTTCGCCCGATACCGAGTGACGGCGGCCCGACTCAACTAACGTCGCTAATGGCAGACTGAATCCTCCCAAATTCCAGCTGACTGGGGGTGTCTCGTGAAACGTCATTCCAACCTGTTTGTCTCCGGCTGCCTGCTTCTCACCGCCGCACCCGCCGCGACTTTCGCCCAAGACCAATCCGACGACGTGTTTGTCATTGAAGAGATTGTCGTGACGGCGCAAAAGCGGGAAGAACGGGTCTTCGACGTACCGCTTTCGGTGACCGCGATGACGGGTGACGAGATCGCTGAACGCGGCATCACCAACCTGCTGGATGCCCAGTACGCAGTCTCGGGGCTGACCCTCACTGAATTCGGCCCAGGGCAGCAGCGCGCTCAGCTGCGCGGCACCGGTACGGCGGGCGGAGCCACGGGTCTTGCGACCGTGGGTTTCTATATCGACGAGGTTCCGCTCGTGGCCAACGCCGGTGGCGCAGGACCGGATATTCGCCTCCTGGATATGGCGCGAATCGAGGTGCTTCGGGGGCCGCAGCCAACGCTTTACGGTGAGGGCTCCATGGGGGGAACCATTCGGTACATCACCGCTGACCCGGAACTGACAGAGTTTTCGGGCAACGTCGGCGCGAGCTTCGGTTCCGTAACCGACGGCAGTGAATCCTGGCGCGGGCAGGCGGTTGTGAACATCCCGCTGATAGAGAACGAGCTAGGTGTTCGCTTTGCGGTTGCCGAAGAGCAGATCGGCGGCTGGATAGACTCGGTGATCGACGGCCGGGATGATGTCAACGAAGCTGACATCACCACGCTGCGCGGCAAGCTGCTCTGGCAACCCAATGACCGCTTCACGCTGCGCGCGATGCTGCTCACCCAGGATCTGGATCAGCCCTACCAGAACTTTGGCGGTCCGGACCGCACCACCATCACGGGTTTCCCCACGGGGAACCGCGACGAATATGACATCTTTAATCTGACCGCGAGCTACGAGTTTGATCGCTTCACGGTGCTGGGCACCGTTGGCTACATCGATCGCGAGGCAAGCGCCATCTTCGATCTGACCGCCTTCGGCGTTGGGTTCTTCACGGCCCCGCCGGAGTTTGGCGGCTTTGGCCTGCCGCCGGGCCTGATCACCCGGGTCGGACTCACCTCCGACACGGAATACGAGATGTGGTCGCAGGAGCTGCGCCTCACCTCCAACGGTGACGGACCGCTCAACTACAACCTCGGCATTTATCATCGCGATCCGGAAACCGACACCAACTCGGTCACCATCACAGAGCCCAATGCTATCCAGGACCTGATCGGTTTCGACCCCTTTAGCGGCGGGCCCGCTACCAATGAGTCGGATGCCTTTGCGGTCTTTGGTGACGTCAGCTACGCCTTCAATGAGCAGTGGGAAGTGCTGCTTGGCGTGCGCTACTACGAAGATGAACGGACGCAGCGAACGCTGGCGCCGACACCGCGTCAGGCTGAGTTCGACACCACCAACCCGCGGATCAACGTAGCGTGGACGCCAAACGACAACAGCTCGTATTACGCAAACTACGCCAAGGGATTCCGCAGCGGCGGCTTTAACGTCCAGATCCCCGGCTTCAATATCCCACCGGATTTTGGCCCCGAGGACTTCAACTCCTTTGAAATTGGCACCAAGCAAATTGCGCTCGACGGACGCGTGTCCTGGGAGCTTGCCGCGTACTACAACGACTGGACCGATATTCAGGTGCCGGCGCCGGCCGCCGCCATTCCGTTCTTTACGAACGGCGGTGAGGCCTCCGGTCCGGGCGTCGACTTCTCTTTGCGTGCGCTGCTCGGCGAGGAGTTCACGTTGGGTGTGACCTACGGCTGGACTGATATGGAGTACGACACCGATACCGGTGATCGGAACCGAGGCGATTCGCTTGATCTGGTGGCGGAGCGGACCGGCTCTATTTCGTTGGACTGGGCCCGGCAGATCTCCGGCGGCACGGAGCTGCGGGCCCGGGCGGACTATCAGCACACCAGCGGCTTTACGCTGACGGTTCGTCGCCCGCCCTTTAATCAGGTGAATCCGACGGACTCACGTAATGTATTCAACCTGCGTTTCGGCGCCAGCTTCGGTGACTATGAAGCTTACCTGTTTGCCAACAACCTGACGGACGACGACGGGACCCTGTATCCGATCATCGGCACCAACCTGGAGCCGGTGCTGCCGATTCCACGGGTCATCGGTGCTGAGTTTCGGGTATCGTTCTGAGCAGGTTTCGAGTAAGGGAGGGGCACAGTGCCGCAAGCTGGCGGCCCGCTGAAACGGACTGTCCTGGCGGCGTATGCCGCCCCCGCGTTTTCCCAGGCGCTGATACACGGGCCGGTGGGGACCGTGATCCAGGGTATCTATGGTCGGGACTTCGGGGTTGCACTCTCGTCCATCGCGTTCGCGCTGGTTGTATCCAGGATCTTCGACGCGATCACCGACCCGATCATCGGCTATCTGTCCGACCGGTACCGGACCCGCTACGGTCACCGAAAGCCCTGGCTGGTCGTCGGTTCGCTCATTGCGGTGGTCGCCTGCTGGTATCTCTATATTCCGCCGGAGCAGGTGACCGCTGGCTACTTTCTGTTGTGGTTTCTCCTAGCCTATTTTGGCTGGACCGTATCGGAGATTCCCTACCGCGCGTGGATGGCGGACCTCACCGACGATTATCAGCAGCGTACCCGCATCGCCGCTTGGCGCACGTTTGCGCGCTACCTCGGGTTTATCGCTTTCTACGGCATTCCGCTCCTGCCGTTTTTCGAGACCACCGAATTCACGGCGGAGACGTTAAAAGTCACGGCTGTGGTCGCAGCCATCGCTTTGCCGACTACCGCCCTGATTGCTGCCTGGATCGTGCCGCAGGGTGGGGTGGTTGTCAGCGCTGGTCGGCCGAACCTGCGGCAGGTGGTGCCGGCACTGCTGCGCAACAAGCCGCTATTGCTGTTTCTCGCGACGTTTGCCACTGGTGGACTGGCCACCGGCACGGCCTTTGGTCTGCTGTTCTTTTTTGTCGACAGCCACCTGGGGCTTGGCGGCACGCTGGCGCTGCTGTTTGTGCTCGGCGCTCCGATCGGCGCCGTCACCATGCCGTTTTGGGTATGGCTCGCCAATCGTATTGGCAAGGAGCGCTCGTGGGCGATCGCCTACCTGTGCTCCGGGAGCTTTCTCTTGGCCCACCTGCTCATTCCTGCTGGGCCGGAAGGCGAGCTGCTGCTGATCATCATGTTTGTGCTGGTGTTTTCGGTGTCTTCAGCGGGGGTTGTGGTTCCCGCGGCGCTCCTCGCCGACATCGTCGACTACGGGAAGTGGAAGTTCCGCGGCGATTACGCGGGCACCTATTACTCGGTGCAGACCATGGTCGAAAAAGGGGTCGAGGGGCTTGGGGTGGCGCTGGGCCTAGCGGTTGTCAGCTGGTTTGGCTTCGATCCGCAGCTGGATACTCAGACCGAACGAGGCACATTTGGGCTGCTGCTCGGTTTCCCCGTGTTGCCGGCTTTCATGACCCTGCTGACCGTCCCTATTATCTGGCGCTTTCCGATCAACCGGCGGCGGCAGCAGATCATTGTCAAACGGCTCGCGCGCCGCGAGGCCGCCTCATCGTAAGAGAACACCATGTCTGAACCGAGTACACAGCTGGCGGACCTTGCTCAGCGCTACTGGAAGCTGGAGTGTTTTGAATCGCCGTTCAGCGCCATCCTGGCCGGCCAGTCGACCGACGACGCCGTCCTGTTCCGGGAATCGCCGGCTGATCACGACCGGCGCGCCGAGCGAGCGGCGGCGTTGCTTAAGGAGAGTCAGTCTGTCTCCTCCAACGGCCTGGATCCCCAGGATCATGCGACCCTGACCCTGCTGCAGCGTGAGCTTAAGCGGATCGTGGATTTTCATCGGGTAAGCGCGCATCTGCGGCCTTCGCTGTTTCCGGCCGGCCCGGATTTCAATCTGGTTTACTTCGCCAACAGCGCCAGCGCCAATACGGCGCAGGCCGCCGAACTTTTTGTCGAGCGCCTGGCGACGGTTAAGGACTACGTGGCAGACCTCAAAGCCTGTCTTCGGCAGGGGCGGGCTGCGGGCTTCCGGTATCCCGGGCTGGTGCTTGAGCGCGGCGCAGCCGCAGCCCAAGCCAACACGGCCACTGAGCTGTCTGATTCACCCTTCCTCGGGCCGCTGCTGCGTTCGCCGGTCCGCGACACCGACGAGGTAAGAAAGCATCTGTCCGACGCACGACGACTCGTGGAGCAGGATGTGCTGCCGGAGCTTCGGGGCTATGCCGCTTTTCTCACCGACGAGCTGGAGAAAACATCGCGGGAATCGCTGGCCTGCACCGACGATCCGGCCGGACCGGAATTCTATGAGCTGCTGGTAAGTCACTACACGTCGCTCGACAGCTCGGCGGACGAGATTCATGAGCTGGGCCTATCGGAGGTCCAGCGGGTGGAGGAAGAGATGGCGACCGTAGCGGCTGAGGCGGGTTACGAGGGCCGTCTGGAAGACTATCGGGCGTTCATCGGATCAGACCCATCGTTTTATGCGACGTCGCTCGAGGAGCATCACAACACGGTGCTGGCGCTGTGCAAGCGCATCGATCAGCACATCCCCGCCTATTTTGGCCGTATTCCCCGGATTACGTATTCGGTGCGGTGTATTCCCGAAGACATGTCGGAGAACCTGCCGCCCGCCTACGCGCAGCCCAGCCCCGCGGACAACTCGGCCCCGGGCATTTACTGGATCTCCAGCCTGCTGGAGAAGTGTCCCACCTACCTTTATCCCTCGATTACGCTGCACGAAGCGTGGCCTGGACACCTGATGCAGATCGCGCTGATGCAGGAGCAGACCGACCTGCCGGCGTTTCGGCGCAACGGCGCGCTCAAGTACACCGCTTGTATCGAGGGCTGGGCCATGTACTGCGAAAACCTTGGCGAGGAGCTGGGCATGTACCAGACACCCCATGAAAAGATGGGGCGTTTGATCGGCGAAATGTGGCGGTCCGTGCGGCTGGTTGTCGATACGGGGCTTCACACGCGAGGCTGGAGTCGGCAGCAGGCCATCGACTATCTGGCTCGCCTGGCACCCATGCCCCAACCGATGGTGGAAGCCGAGGTGGATCGTTACATCGCGCTCCCCGGGCAGGCGCTGGCCTACCAGCCCGGCAACCTCAAGTTTCGCGAGCTGCGCCAGCGCGCGGAGCGAGAGCTCGGTTCCCGCTTTGATATCCGTTCCTTTCACGACCAGCTGATCGCCGCGGGTCCCGTTACGCTGCCAGTGCTGGATAATCTGACCCAGCATTGGCTCGATCAGCAAAAGGTAACGGTGGCGGCATGAGAACTTTCGACGTGGTGATTGTAGGGGCAGGCATTATCGGGCTGTCGACGGCTTACCAGCTTGGGCGCCGGGGACGCTGCCGCGTTCTGGTACTGGAGAAAGGTCGGGCGGTGGGCGCCGGTTCAACCGGCGCATCGTCAGCCGTTTGCCGGTTCCGCTATTCGCGGGACGACATGGTGGCGCTGGCCCTGGACGGCATCTCAACTTATCGGGACTGGCAGGCATTCACCGAACTCAAAGCGCCCCGCGCCAGCTTTAATCATGATGGGGTGCTGTGGCTCACCGGCGAAGACCGCGAATTTGCGCCCCGGGAGGCGCAGCGAATGTCAGCGCTCGGCATCGCGGCAGAGGTGCTCTACGACGATGATCTGGCGGAGCGGTTCCCCGCGTTCAGTCGGCGGGTCCGCATGCCGGATCTCGAAACCGGTGAAGATCCCGGCGGTGAGGAGGGTGGTGTCCATCTCTTTGAGCCCGATGGCGGCTGGATCGATCCCGTGGCCTCCGCTGAAGATCTGCTCGAGGCGGCCCGAAATCGGGGCGTAACGGTCGAGTTCTCTCAGCAGGTCACCGAAATCAAGCGTGAAGGCGGCCGCGTTACGGGTGTGAAAACCGCTGGCGGTGAGGACATTGCCTGTCCGGTGGTGGTGAATGCAGCCGGCCCTTGGTGCACTCAGCTCAGCGAGGCTGCCGGCGTGACGGTTTCCTGGGATCTGGTGCCGACCCGGATTCAGGTGCTCTATCTCGATCGTGGCGATTCGCTTCCAGGGCATATCCCCGTGACGGCGGACGTCGCCGGCGGGATCTATTTTCGAACGCAAAACAACGGCCAGCAGCTTGTGGTCGGATCGGTTCGGGAAGAAGACGAGCGCGAGGCCGTCGATGACCCGGACCACTTCCAGACCATTCATGACGATGAGTTTGCCTACACCCAGCTGCACCTGCTGTCACATCGCCTGCCTGGGCTGCCTCAGCGCGGCCGGGTTCGAGGCTATTGCGGCCTCTACACGGTGAATCGAGATGATGTTCACCCGGTGCTTGGGGAAACGGAGCTCTCAGGTTTCTGGGTGGCCAACGGCTTCAGCGGGCACGGGTTCAAGATAGCCCCGGCCATCGGCGCGATGATGGCGGACGCTATCGATGGGCCGTTGACCGGCGGCGCAGACAGCTTTACCACAGCCGTACCGCTCCAAGCGTTCGGCGTTGGCCGCGATCCACTCATCCTCGAATCCAGATCGGTGCTTGCGTAGGAGAGAAGCATGGTAGACACACTCTTTGCAGTCTTGAGCCCGGAATACAGCGGCCTGCTGATCGCTGGCGTTTTGCTGGTGGTCTTTGTGCTGCTATTTCGGGTGTCGCGCGGCACGCTGAAGCGCACCTTGTTTGGAGTGCTTAGCCTCGGAAGTCTGGTCCTGGCAATCGGCTCGGTGACCCATCTGCTGCGCGTTGCTGCCGTCAAGCGCGACCATCCGCCGCCGGGTGAACTGTTTGATGTGGGCGGCTACCGCATGCACGTGCTGGCCGAGGGTCCGGACTCGGGCGGCCCACCTGTGGTTTGGCTCGGTGGCGGGCATGCCGGCGGTTTGGTCATGATGCATCTGCACGATCTGCTCAAAGAGCGGGCCCGATCGATTCTGGTGGACAGACCCGGCTCCGGTTGGAGTGAGGTGGGCCCCTTCCCGCGCACCACGGCGCTGGAGGTCGAAGAGGTTTTAGCCGCGCTGCGCGCTTCGGGCGAACCCGGCCCTTACATCTTTGCCGGACACTCCTTTGGCGGCCTGCTGTCGATCAACATTGCGCGTCGTTACCCCGAAGACACTGCGGCGATCGCCATGCTGGACGCAACGCCTCTGGACGTCATCTTTTACGGGCTAGACCGCACGGGCCTGAGCACCTACCGCGACAGCATGATCACCGGCGGGCTGCGCCGGCTCTTTGGTTTTTACCAGACCCCGCCGGACAACGGTTCGCCGATGGATGCGTTGTTCCGGCTCTATATCCAGGCCGGGCAGAATTTTTCTACCGCTTCGATCTTCGAGGAGCTGACCCCGGAAGGACTCATCGATCGCGCGTTTGAGACGGTGGTTTTCGACGGGGAGCTCGGGGATCTGCCGCTGTATCTAATTGCACCTGGCGACGATCCAACGACACAGCCATACGCGGAGTCGGTGGCTGGCGCCGGCGAGAAAGCTGATCGCTTCGTGGCGTTTCTCAAATCGACGCGCGAGCGGTATATGGCGACCACCTCCAACGCCACGCGAATTTACACGCCCGCAGGTACCGGCCACGTTTTTCCTGATCAGGAGCCGCAGTTTGTTGTCGATACCCTGCTGGACATCGTTGGACGCCATGGTGGGACCCCAGCGGAGGCTGGAGCGAGCTATGAAGCGTTGACCACCCGCTGGCCGGGGCCCTACGGTGGGCTCCCGCCGGTCGATCTGGCAACGCCAGCGGACGTAGAGGCGGCCTTCCGGCGTGCGGTGGAAGAAAAGTCGCGCGAGGTTGACGCGATCGCCAGCAATCTCGCGCCCCCGACCTTTGAAAACACGATCGAAGCGTTGGACCGCAGCGGCGTTGCGCTGAGCCGCATTCAGGCGCTCCTGGGCATTTTTGTGAGCACGGCGACCAGCGAAGAGTGGGGCAAGGTTGCGGGTCAGACCGCGCCGCTTGCGGCGACCCTGGAAAGTGGGATTGCCCACAACGCTGAGCTCTTTGCCCGCGTACAGACGGTTTACGAGGCCCTGCCCGCTTCTGCGCCCGACGAGCAGGCCAGCCGGCTGGTTTCTGTGATTCGAGAGCGCATGCTCCATCAGGGTGCAGCGCTGAGCGACGAGCAGAAAGCGCGCCTCGGCGAACTGAACGGCAAGCTCGCTGAGCTGCGGACGACCTTTGCCCGCAACGCGAGTATGGACGAGGCAAAACAAGTCGTTTTTGTGGAAGATTCGGCAAGACTAAACGGTCTGCCCGAACCACAGCTGGCAGCGGCCAAGAAAGCTGCTGAGGATAAAGATCGGCCCGATGCCTGGGCCATTCCCATCTCCCGGCCAAGCGTCTGGCCAGTGCTCACCAACGTTGATGATCGGAGCCTTCGTCACGAAGTCTGGCGGCTTTGGGCTAAACGTGGCGGCAATGATGGCGAGCTGGACAACCGCCCCGTGACGAGCGAGATCCTGAAGCTTCGGGGTGAAAAGGCGAAGCTACTGGGCTATCCAACGTTTGCCCATTACCAGACTTCGGTGCGGATGGCGGGCTCACCCAACACCGCCATGGATCTGATGATGTCAGCCTGGGAAAGACTCCTGATCGTCACTGAAAACGACTTGGCAGAATTGCAGGCGATTGCGGACAGTGAGGGCGCCGACTTTGCGCTGCAGCCGTGGGATCGGCTCTATTACGCCGAGAAATACCGGCAGCAGACTTTCAATCTCAGCGCCGAGGACGTCTTGCCATACCTGTCGATGGATAACGTGATCGACGCCATGTTCCACACTGCCAAAGAGGTCTACGGTTTTACGTTTCGGGAGCTGGATGACGTTGCGGTGGTCTCGCCGGATATTCGCGCATTTGAGGTCTCCCGAGCGGGCGAGGTGACCGGTGTGATCTGGATGGATCTCTACGCGAGACCCGGGAAAGGTCCGGCCTCCTGGGCGTCCCAATACCGCGCTGCCTCCGATCTCACGGGACGATCGCTACCGCTTGTCGCGCTGCATTCGGCAGCTCAGAAACCCGCTGGCGATGGGCCGGCGCTGCTGCCATGGGAACGCGCCAACGTGATTTTTCACGAGTTTGGCCACACCTTGCAGACGCTGTCGAATACGTCTGCCTACCCGTCGCTAGGGGCGCTGAACGCTCCCTGGGACTTCATCGAGGTCCCGGCCTTGCTCCATGAGCGCTGGCTGATTGATGGCGGGCTGCTCGAGCGGTTTGCCCGCCACCACGAAACCGGCGAGCCGATCCCTGCGGACCTTCTGGCGCGGCTGAAGCAGTCGCTCAACTATGATCGCGTCTTCAGCGCGACGCTCAACTTTCTGGGCACGTCAATCGTCGACATGCGGTTACATCTCCTGGCCGACGGAAGGGATATCGACGTAGTGGCCACCGAGAAGGCGGTGCTGGAAGAGCTGAAGATGCCGCAGGCGGTCGATCTGATCCTTTACTCGCCTCACGCGTTTCATACGTTTGCCACCGAGCAGTACCCGGCCGCCGTGTATACCTACCTCTGGTCCGACGTGATCGCGGCGGACATCGGCTCGGTGTTTCTGGATGCGCCCGGCGGGCTTTATGACCAGGACGTTGCTGCTGCCTACCGTGACCAGATCCTGGATCCCGGCAATGCGGTCGACGTCGCTGAGGCCGTAAGGGGTTTTCTTGGTCGGGACCCCGATCCTGATGCACTGATGCGGCGGTTTGGTCTGCTGCCATGAGCAAACTGGACTACGAGCCGATTCCGCTTCCGGACCGGTTTGATTTCAGCGAAAGTGAGATGCGTGATCGCGTTTCGCGCTATCTCAACCATATCCGCAAGCGACACAGCGTTCGGGAGTACTCCGATCGCCCGGTTCCCAGAGACGTGATCGAAAACTGTCTGCGGGCCGCGGGTACCGCGCCCAGCGGCGCCAATCATCAGCCCTGGCATTTTGTGGCCGTCGGCGACCCCTCGATCAAACATCAGATTCGACTCGCCGCGGAAAAGGAAGAACAGTCTTTCTACGGCGGCAAGGCCGGCGACCAGTGGCTTGCGGATCTGAAGAAGGTCGGCACAGATGCCGACAAACCGTACCTGGAAATTGCCCCTTGGCTGATCGCAATTTTCGCGCAGCGAAGAGGCGTGGATGAGGCCGGCGCACAGCGTAAGAACTACTACGTGCCGGAGTCAGTCGGTATTGCGACGGGCTTTTTGATTAACGCCCTGCATGAAGCGGGGCTGGTGACACTGACCCATACACCGAAGCCAATGAACTTTCTCAGCGACATTCTGGGCCGCCCGGAGAGCGAGCGTCCTTTCATTCTGCTGATAACAGGCTATCCCGCTGACGATGCCATAGTGCCACGCTATGCCAAGCAGAAGAAACCGCTTGAAGAGATCGCGACCTTTTTCTAAGCGTTATGACGTACGTTGTCACCGAGCATTGCATTCGCTGCAAATACATGGAGTGTGTCGAGGTCTGCCCCGTGGACTGCTTCTACGAGGGGGCCAATATGCTGGTCATCGATCCGGACGGCTGTATCGACTGTGGGGTCTGTGAGGGTGAGTGTCCGGCGGAGGCCATTTTGCCCGACACCATGACGGAGGCTCAGCGCTGGCTCGATCTCAACGCGCAGTGCAGCCAGCAGTGGCCGGTGATCACCAAACGCAAGCCGCCGCCGGAAGACGCTGAGTCATTTGACGGGCAAGACAACAAGTTTGACGAGCACTTTGATCCGGCCGCCGGCGCTGGCGATTAATCCCGAACGTAGTCGCTGCCAATAGCAAGATACGTGTTCCGGCTGGTGACCTTCCCGGCTTCGTTGAAACGCCAGCAGTCCGCAAAGCCAATCTTCTTGCTGGAACCGTCGGCGCCGCAGCCCTGAAACTCACCGTCGACCAGCACCGTGTCGTCGCAGGACGCAACGTTCGTCAGCGTGTGGCGACCCTCAATCTTTCGTTCGCTGCGATAAAACTGCTCGATCGCGGTTCGGTCCTTGTAGACCTCGCTCGCCCGGTCGTAGACAGCGTCCTCGGCAAACAGATTGATCACCCAGTCGACGTCCCCGGCATCAACCCGGTTGTAGTAGTTGATTACCTTGCTTTCCCAGCGGCTGGAGGTCATAGCGTGCACCTCGATTTTTGTGCATAACCAATGACGACAGACGGTATCAGTCAGCGCGCGGCGCGCCCATGGAGTGACAGTTGAAACTAACGATGGCACAAAAAGCAGTGACGGAAGGCCAGGAGCGGGTCTCCCCGACCGAGAATATTCAGAGGTGAGGCCTGTTAGCGAAAACGAGCTTCCGCAATCTGATCAGCGGCGTAGGCCATGCTGCAGTCATTGGCTTTAGAGAACTGGTGACATTCCTGGAGCGTTTCACCAAGGCTGTCCAGGTGGCCCTTTAGGTCGTCGCGGGACGCCTCGTTGAGCTGGTAGTGCAGATCAATGATGCCGCCGGCGTTAGCCAGGTAATCGGGGCAATAGAAAATTTCGCTGTTCGCCAGCTGGTCAGCGACGGTGTTGTCGGTCAGCTGGTTGTTGGCCCCACCGCATACCACCTGACAATTCAACTCGGGGATTGAACGGACTGACAGGACGCCGCCCAGAGCGCAGGGCGCAAAAACGTCGCACGGGGTGCTGGCAATCTCGTCGATCGAAAGGGTTTCTCCGCCATTAGCGGCGGCAACTTCCTGCGCCCGCTCCAACGCCACGTCCGCGACTTTCACAGAGGCACCGTCCGCCGCCACGAGCTTAGCCAGCCGTGCGCCGACGTTTCCGACACCCTGAATAGCCACCGTCATCCCGGCAAGCGAGTCGGCGCCGTACCGGAGTCGAACTGCTTCTCGCATACACACAAGCACGCCGTAGGCGGTTGAGCTGGAGGCGTTTCCGGCACCTGGCTGGATACCGCCGACGTGGGCCGTACGTTCGCCGATGAGAGCGATATCCTCCAGCGTTGTCCCCGAATCGAAGGAGGTGATATAGCGGCCACCCAGCTGCTCGACCAGGTCACCCATGGCGTGGAGTAAGGCCGGCGTCTTGTCCTGGGCAGGCTCGCCGATGATCACCGCTTTGCCGCCGCCGAATGGAATGTCGCCGATCGCACATTTGTAGGTCATACCTTTGGAGAGCCGCAGCACGTCCCTCAGCGCGCTGGATTCATCGGGGTAAGCCATCATGCGGCAACCGCCGATGGCCGGCCCGCGCTGTCGATTGTGGACCGCGATAATGGCTTTCAGGCCGCTGTTCGGCTCCTGGCCGAACAATACCGATTCGTGTTCATAGTCGGGGTGCTGGAATAGCATCTGATCGTCACTTTTTCCGTAAAGAGCAGCGCCGTTTACGCCACAGAGACCGTAGCAGGCCCGTCGGACTTGGCCTACGCGCCTTGCGAAACAAATGACGATAGCCCAGGCCTGGGTGACGGCTCGCCATTCATTGACGACGCGCTTCCCACACCTCCAGCGCTTCCTCGTTGCCCAACCCTTCGTAGACCTCGATAAGATCCGGGATGATCAGTTGGGTATGCCGGCCTTCTTCGCCGACGGCTTCAACCAGAATGTCATAGGCCCTCAGGAGTTCCTCCTCGGCCTCTGCGAGGCGTTGAGCCCGCAGCAGAAAGGTCCCGTACTTGCCAATGATCACACCCAGCTCACGGCCCTTCAAAGACCGGTTGGCCTCATCCCGCGCCCGGAGCAAAAACGGTCCCGCTTCCTCGACCTGACCGGCCATTATGTGCGTAAAACCGATGTTGCTGAGGGTGTTTAGCGTGTCCGGATGTTCAATGCCCAGCGTTTCTTCGCTGACGGCAAACGCCTCGTGAAACAAGGGTATCGCCTGAGCAAAATCGTCAGTCTGCTGATAGAAACCAGCGAAGTTGTTCAGTGCGATCAGCGTATTGGGGTGTTTTGGACCGAGCATCCGCTGCCTGATCTCGAATACCTCTCGAATCAGGCCTTCTGCTTTGTCCATCTTTCTCTGGTATAGCGACAGGATGCCCAGGTTGCTGATGAGTACCTGGGTCTGAGAATGGTCGCTTCCCAGAAGCTGTCGGGAATCCTCCAGACAGCGCTCGAAAAGCTCGAGCGACTCATCGGGTCGACCCATTTTGTAGTAGTGTGCGCCCAGATTGCCGCGGGTAGTGGTGGCTTGAACGTTCGGGTCGCCAAGCACCCGGTCAGCCGTTTCGATAGCCTCCAGCATCAGCGCCTCAGCCTGATCGTTGTCCACCGTTGAGAGCATATTGCCGAGCGCATTCATAGCGGACATGGTGTCTTCGTGTTCATTGCCCAGCACTGCACGGCGGCCGGCCAGGACCTTGTCGTAAATCCCGATGGCCTCATCACGCATCTGTTGGCCGCTGTAGTTCAGGCCGAGGTTGTAGAGCGTGGTCAGCGTCTGTGGATTCTGCGGGCCCAGCAATTCTGTTCGTTTCCCGAGGGTTTCGGTCAAGAACTTGTCGGCATCTTGGTGCTCACCAAGCTCTAACAGCGTGGCGCCGTAGTTGTTCATCGCTTCAAGCGTGTTCGGATGATCCGGCCCGAAGAGGCTCATCGACTCATCCAGTACCTGATTGCCAAGAGTCTTCGCCTCTTCGTACAGCCCGATCTCGTAGTAGGTTTTCTGGATCGATGCGGTCAACGTCAGAGCTACGGGTGTAGCGTCCTCGTATTCGCTCTGGATGGCGTTGAAGGATTGCGCGAGGATATTCTCATCGAGCATCGCCCGACCGGCGTCGGTGAAGTTCACGCGCCGCAACGCCTCATCAAATTGCTGGAGCACCGCAGCAATGTCGTCTTCGCTCGCGCCGTCTGCTGCACGCACCGCTTCGATTCGCTTGCGGAGATCGTCGCGCATCCATAGACCTAGCGACTGGGCATCGATACGCTGAAGCATATCGGCCTGGAACTGAGCCACCTGCTCAAGCTCGCTCCGAGCCTGCTCCACACGAATCCGCTGCAAATTGGTCTGGATCAACGCGAGGACAACCGTTGCCGCGACGGTCGCCGCTAACGCCAGGGGAAGCTTGTTGCGTTTAGCGAACTTACGAAGCCGATAGCGCGCGCTGGGCGGCCCGGCGTCAACCGGCAGATCCTTCAAAAACCTTTCGAGATCGTCGCCGAGACCCAGCGCCGTGTCGTAGCGCCGTCCTCGTTCCTTTTCCATGGCCTTCAGCACAATCCAGTCGAGCTCGCCACGGATTCGCCGAGACAAAGCGTCCGGGTTGCCGGGGTTTGGCGTCATCGCGTCGGAATCGGCATCGAGCTTTTGCGAAATACGCGCGCTGGGTTTAGGCGGTGTTTCCTCGCAAAGTCTGCGCTGCACTTCCGCAAAACCCGCTTGCCTGAGGGTTTCCATATCGAAGGGAAGTCTCCCGGTCAGCAGGCGGTAGAGCAGAACCCCAAGCGCGTAAACGTCGGCCCGGGTATCAACATCTGAGCCTGAAATCTGCTCGGGGCTCATATAGGCCGGTGTGCCGACAAGCTCACCCTCGCGGGTATACAACGTAACCTCAGCCAGGTCGCCGGACTTGATCTTTGCAATGCCAAAATCGATAACAATCGGCGTTGCCACCCCGTCAGCTTCGCTAACCAACACGTTTGATGGCTTCAGGTCGCGATGAATAATCCCCTTCTGGTGCGCATGCTGCACCGCTTTGCAGACTGGAATGAGCAGCTCGATGCGCTGCTCAACGGTAAGCCCATGTTTATCGCAGTAGTCGGTGATCGACTCGCCGTGCACCAGCTCCATCACAAAGTAGGGGCGGCCGCGAGGCGTGGCGCCCGCATCGAGGATCTTCGCAACGTTTGGGTGTTCCAGCACCGCTAACGCCTGTCGCTCGCTCTCGAAGCGCGCCAGCAATGACTCGGTATCCATGCCCGCCTTGAGCACCTTTAGCGCGACCTGGCGC
This sequence comes from Pseudomonadota bacterium, assembly GCA_039033415.1. Classification (NCBI taxonomy): domain Bacteria; kingdom Pseudomonadati; phylum Pseudomonadota; species Pseudomonadota bacterium. The sequence continues at coordinate 93,180 of JBCCCR010000020.1, forward strand.
TTGACCGGCTCGTTCTGCTGGGCTTCATAAACCACGCCGAAGCCGCCGGTACCGAGCCGCTTCGTAAGCCGGTAGGGTCCGATCTGTGAGCCGAGATCCTCTTCGTTGACCCCTGAATCCAGGCTGCTGGCGATTTCTAAGCCGCCGCCGGTTCGGAGCAGCTTGTTGCGGATGTCAGCCTGCCGAAGCTCCTCCACAATCGCCTCTCGAAGGGCGCCATCGTCGCCGCACGATGCATCGAGAAACGCGTCGCGGTCTGCATCTGGGAGGGTTGCTGCTTCTTTGGCGAGCGCTTGTGCTTTGGACCGTTGGTCTTCATTCATGAGTGTATGCAACTCCGCCCCGGTCAAGGATTTGACGTTTAAGGGTGCCTCTCAATGACATAGATCGCAAAAGACCGACTATCTCCGCCATTGAGCAAAGGGAAGGGGTAGGCGCGGTGGAAACCGAATCCCCCTTTTATTCCCAGGGAGCAAGGAGCCCGGCGCACAAGCTTCCATTCATGAAGAGGCGAGCGCTTGCGGCTTGATGTAACCTCGGCGCGTGGCCGGGATGCGGTTGGGCTTCAGCGCGAGCGATGTGGCTTTAGCGTTGCGGGTGCCGCCCGTCAATGAGCTTCACGAGCTGACTGACCGCATCGAGGTAGCCGTTGAGTGGATCGTTGGGATCGAAGACGGGAATGGAAATTTTAGGCGGGATCCCTCGCGCTTCCCACAACACGTCCTCATGATCGCGATAGATTTCGCTCGACAGGGATAGCTCCCAACCGTTGGGCAAGGACCGGGAAAGTACGTCTGAAAGCGCGCCCCGCGTCGTCTCGCCCACGTGGGTGACGTTGGACATCGGACGCATGGCGAGCGTCGCGATCTCGCCGGCACTGACGGTCACGTCTGAGGTCAGCAGATATACCGGTCCGGTAAAGCGCGGCTGTTCAGCCGGCTCGATGACATACCAAAAGGGCTTCGCGTCAGGATCGTTGGCGGAGATCTTGGAGTAGGCCCGAACAGACTCACGGGCGAACCGGCGAGCGAGCTGGCGACTGATGTAGTCGTAGCCGCCGTAATTCATGGCCAGATTCACAATTACGGCTTTGACTGAATGCGCCTCGAACAGCGCCATAGCCTCATCCAATGCTCGCTCAAGCACTTCGCTTTCGGTCTCACCTTCGGCTTCGATAAAGCCTCCCATGGTCAGGAGGGCAATCATGCCGATATCGTCGGAAACGATGCCGAACTGGATCGCTTCGTCGCCGGCCATCACCCCCGCACCGCCCAGTAACGTTTGCTGTGTGTCCTGCCGCCAGAACTTGCGGCGGTATTCCGCGCGAACCTTCATGGGGTTTTGCCCGGCCGCAACGGCGCGTCGGAACAAACCGCGTTCGGTTTTCCCCGGATTGGCGTCGAAGGTGGTTCGACCGTCGTCCAGCTCAACCACCAGTTCGACGTGCGCGTCGCGAAGTCCCGCGAGCATCTCCCGAAACAGCGTGAACGGCGCCCTCGGCGGCATGTCCGCTTCGACCTTCTGGCCCGCCTCCGCGACCCGCTTCGTCCAGCTCACGTCGTACCGATCAAAAAAAGGATAGAACGCGCTGAACGCGTCGGTGAAAACCTGGAAGTTGCCGGCCGGAGTATCGGGAACCGTTGATCGACATGCCGCCAGCATTTCCGGAAGGCGGATAAATCGATACTCGTAGGGCTCAACGTCGGCTGAAAGCAGCAGTTCATTGCCGTTGTCTGCGAGGCGAAATTTGTCGAAGTACTCGTCGATGAACGACGCCTCGGTCTCAATGGCGACGCAGGACTCTCCGCTGACCTCATAGTAGGCAGGGGAGGCGCGACGCAGATCGATCAACTCCCCATAGGCGGCTGAATACCAGATCGCCTGCAGTGCGGGATCGCTGGTGGTCAGCAGCCCCGATTGATCGTCGCCGCCCGTTTCAGTCGGTTCGTTGGACGACGAAGCAGCGCAGCCGGTCAGCAGAGCCGTAAGGAAAAGAAGAGTCAGTTTCAGCACGCACCGGTCCCTAGGTTTTGTTCAGGCTAGCAGCGTTTGGCTTGCCTAAATTCGCGAAATTCGCTATTGAATCCTAAAAAATCGCTTAAAAATGGAATATAAATGGCGAAAATCGCCGATATGGATGATTTCGATCACAAGATCCTTAGCCTGATCCAGCAGAACAACCTGCTGACGCACAATCAGATCGGTGAGCACATCGGTTTATCACCCTCCGCCGTTCGCCGTCGGCTGGGCGAGCTGCGGAAGCGTGGTGTGGTCATCGCAGACGTGGCGAGGGTGCATCCCGACGACTTCGGCGTCACGTTGATCGTGACGGTCAGCTTTGGCGAGGAAACCCCCGCCACCTACGACGAGTTCGACAGACAGATGCGGGATTTGGCACCCGTCAAGCAGAGTTACCACGTCGCCGGGTCAAACGATTACGTGGTCATCGTTCACGGCCCGAGTCTGAGGTGGTTTGAGCAATGGGGCCGGGATGTGTTCATGAGTAATCCGGCCATCAGGCGCTACAGCACCAGCGTTGTCTGGTCCTGCAAGAAGTTTGAAACCGCCATAGCAACCGCCTAGCCGCTCGCTAGGCGTTCGACAGAACGTTGATCGCTTCGCTGAAGCGGGTGAGATGGTTAGTGGTATTGAAGACGTTCGGCGATACGTACACTCCGTCTTTAGGCCCCGGAAAGTTGCCGAAGACGTAAAACCCGAACCGCTCACGAAGGGTCCTCGTCAGGTCCGTGCCGGTCCAGCCGTCAACCACAACCCGTGCCAGCCCAGCTCGCCGGCTTTCGTCCGCCTCACCGATCACTTCGACCCCACGTACGTTCTCGAGCCGAGTCATAAGAAAAGCGAGGAGCGCACGCAGCCGATCTGCCTTCCGTTCGGGACCGATGTGCTCATAGAAGTCGATCGCTTGCCCGATCGCGGCCACCGCTGCGCCGTCGCGGGTACCGATCGACTCATACTTCCTGATGTCTTCCTTATCGTTCCTGACGCCATACAGCGGCCAGAGGTCGGCAATGCGATCCTGGCGAACGTACAGAGCGCCGGTGCCGAGCGGCGCGTTGAGCCATTTGTGCAGCGACGTCGCGTAGTAATCGCAGCCGAGCTCCCTCATGTTTACCGGTATATGGCCGAAGCTAAGCGCACCATCCACCAGCAGCTGGGCGCCGCCGTCATGCGCAAGCTTGGCCAGCTCCTGCACCGGCAGGACAAATCCCCAGGAATCGACGATATGGCTGGCGACCAGCAGGCGGGTGCGCGCGGACATCTGCTCCGCAAAGCCGTTTAGGACCTGGTCGCGTGAGGGAGCCAGCGGAATCTCGGCTTTTACCAAATTGATGCCGAATCGTTCCGCGATAGGTTGGAAAGCTCGCAGGGCGTAAGAATCTTCGAACGGGCTGACCAGCACTTCGTCACCCCGCCGCCAGGACAGTCCCTGCGCAACCGTGTTGAGGCCCTCGGTGGTATTTCGGGTCAGCGCGAGTTCCTCCGCATCGCAGCCAAACAGCCTCGCGAGTCGGGTACGATGCCTCTCCCGGTACGCAAGCAGCTGGTAGTTAAACGGTCGTGGTTGGCTCGCGGCCAGGCGCAGGTATCGGGCCTGCGCTTCGACGACGGATCTGGGGAGCGGGTTGTTGCCCCCGCCGTTCAGAACCGTGTACCGACCGTCCAGGTCGTATTGGAGAGCGATGTTGGCCCAGAAGTCTTCATCGGGTGCCTCAGCCGTGGACGTCTCAAACGACCGCGCCGGTTGGCCGATTGCAGTTGCGCTGGCGGCGACTAGGCCAGCGCCCAGTAGATTTCGTCGAGCAACGTTGATCATGCCAGGCTCCTCATTTAGCTACACCGCTGGGTGTCGGCACCCGCTTTGGTCGGGCGAGCCGGTGGGTTGGGTTTCTGGAACACCGCGGTGCGATTAGGATACCGGAACCCGCCGGGGTCCCGCTTAGTACGCAGGGATGGTAGTGTAAGTAAGCGAGGCGGCCTTCCCGCATCCTTTGAAGTGTAATAACATATCATTTGGTTGTTCGCGCCGCGTCCGCTGCCTAGAGAAGGTCGCGCAACCGGCACTGACTGACGTCCTTTTGGCCCGAGTTTTCCGCTATGAATTCTGAAGTTGTGAGCCCCGTAACCTCGACACGGTCGCTTGACCTGTGCGCCGCGGGTCTCTCTTTACTGTGCCTCCTGCACTGTGTCGCGCTGCCTTTCCTGGCGGTGCTGCTGCCAGCTACAGCCGTGCTGGCGGAGGCTGAGTGGGTGCACCGGGTCCTGGTTTTTATGGCCGCACCGATCAGCTTTTTTGTGCTGAGCCGGACAACGGCAGAGCAGGGGCGCGCTTTGTTCGCGGTGCTCGCACTGACCGGGCTCGCTCTGCTGTTCTCGGGGGCGTTTGTGGAGGCGCTTGAAGCGCACGAGCAGTGGATCACCGTTGTGGGCGCCTCGCTTGTCGGCGGTGCCCACCTGAATCACTGGTTTCGACAACGGCGGTCGCCAAAGGCACGGCAAAGTCCTGCCAGCGCTTGATGGGCTAGACTGATGACATCACTCGGCAATAGGGAGAGCTGCACTGGGTAAACATATATGCCATCCCGCTGACATTTCAGACAAGTGGCGAAAAATCGCGGAGACTCGCTGCGCAGACCTTGGAGAGCGCCTAACCCCGGCTCGCCTTCTGGCATACGCGGAGCTGGTGGCGAGTAAAAAAGCCCTGTCAGCCTATGAGCTTATCGCCAAGCTGGAAAAGAAAGCTGCTAAAAAGATTGCACCGCTGACGGTGTACCGTCATCTGGACTTCTTGATTCGGGTTGGACTGGTCCATCGGCTCGAATCGATTCAATCGTATGTCGCCTGTGACCACCCCGAACGCAACCATGAGGGGCAGTACCTGCTCTGCTCGCAATGTGGTCAGGTCGACGAGGTTGAGTCATCGAAGGTCGAGCAACTGCTAAACCAGATCGCCGATAATCGCGGCTTTAAGCCGATCAATGCTGTGATCGAGATTGCGGGGCTTTGCGTCAACTGCGCTGAGCAAGGATCCAAGTAGCCTCGTGATCAACGACCTAATTCGTATCCTGACATTAGCCAGCTAGACGAACGGCGACTCGAGGTTTCCCATTGAGCCAATCGCAGGTTTTGGAAACACAATCTCTGACGGTAGAACGTGGGGGTCGTCGGGTTCTGCACGACGTGAGTTTTGCGGTTGCTGAGGGAGAGGTTTTTGCGCTGCTCGGCGGCAACGGTGCCGGCAAATCGACGACGCTGCTCACATTTCTGGGGCTGCTTGCGCCTCAGCAGGGCAGGGCCTTGGCCTTTGGGCAGGATGTTTACGCCAGCGTGGAGGCTGTTCGAAGGAAAGCAGCTTACCTGCCCGAGACCGCAAGCCTTTACGCTCATCTAAACGCTTGGGAGAACGTTAGCTACTTCCTGGACCTTGCCCGGTCGCCCCGCCCCCGCGACGAGCTGGCGCAGGCATTTGACGAAGTTGGCCTGCCGAACGATGCAAGAGGCCGTCGACTCGACAGTTATTCCAAGGGTATGCGCCAGAAGGTCGCCATCGCCCTGGCCCTGCTTCGGCGCGTGCCGCTGCTGCTGCTGGACGAACCCACCTCCGGACTGGATCCGGTTGCCATCGATGAATTCAACGCGCTGATATCGAGTCTGGCCCAGCGCGGAAGCACCGTAATGATGGTGACCCATGACGTGTACGGTGCTTGCCAGGTAGCCCGTAGGGTAGGTCTGCTGCGGCGCGGTGAGTTTGTTGGGACCTTCGAAGCGCCGGCAGACGGGATGATCGACGCAGACGAACTGCACCGCGCATTCGCGCGATCGCACGCATCATGAGCCCGGTTTTTCGCATCGCCGCGGAGGAGTGGCGCTACTGGCGCCGGTCGCGGCTAGGCCTTGCGGCATCGGTTGTGATCGTAATCGTTCTGTTGGCTTCCGCGGTAGTGACCTGGCGCGAGGTGGCGTCGGAACGAGACCAGCGCGAGCAGCTGCAGACCACCGCGGAGAACATCTTCTTCGACCAGCCGGCTCGCCACCCGCACCGCATGGTGCACTATGGACACTACGTTTTTCGCACGCCGCCGCCTCTCGCGCTGATCGATCCGGGGGTCGATGTATACACCGGTGCTGCGGTTTTTCTGGAAGGCCACCGTCAGAATTCCGCAACTTTTTCGCCTGCCTACAGCGGTCCTCAAGGCGGCAGTTTCGCCAACCTGTCGCCGGCAACGGTCTACCAGGTGCTGGTTCCGCTCATGCTGATTGCGGTGGGATTCTCGGCTGTTGCGCGAGAACGCGAACGCGGTAGCGACCTGCTGCTTCTGACAGCACCGATGTCGTCCCGTGAACTCTGGTTCGGCAAAACGCTTGCGCTGGCCGCCGTCGCAGCTCTGGTGCTGCTGCCGCTACTCGCGGCGGTGGTCCTCGCAACAGGCTACGCGCTGGACGGCATAATGCTCCTGGTTGGCTACGCGCTGTATTTGCTTGGCTGGGTGTGTCTGACGACCAGCGTCTCGGCACGCAGCAGATCATCTTCCAATGCGTTGGCCGTGTTGCTTTCGCTGTGGCTCGCCGCATGTATTGTGCTACCCCGAGTTGCCGCCAGCGGTGCTGAGGTGCTGCTACCGGTACCCAGCAAAATTGAGGCTGATCTTGCCGTCGCCAAAGCGATGCGGAGCCTGGGGGATGGGCACAATGCAGCGGACCCGGCCTTTGAGCAGCTGCGCGCCAATCTGCTGGTTCAGCACGACGTCGATAAGGTAGAGGACCTGCCGGTCAACATTCGGGGTGTAGTGGCCGAGGCCGCCGAAGCGGAGCTAAAGCAGGTTATGGACGGTTTTGCGGAAGGCTACGCCATACAGGAAAAGGCGCAGGCTGATGCGGTCCGCTGGTCAAGCCTGTTGTCACCGCTATTGGCGATTCGTGGCTTTTCCACGTCTCTGGCCGGTACCGATCTGGCTCACCGGCATCGATTCTTGATCGAGGCAGAAGAAGCTCGCTATCGATTTGTTCAGGAATTGAATCAACTCCACGCCAGTGACCTGAACTATGCCGATGATATTCGTCGCAGCAGCGACGCCGGGGCGGAAAAGCGCACGCGGGTCAGCTCGGACAACTGGGAGAGTCTCGCGAAGTTTAGGCTCACGCCGGATCCGCTAGCGGATCGGTTGGGTCGCGGTTTGCCGTTCTTCGCGTTGCTGCTGGCGTTTCTCGTGCTTGCGACGGTGCTGGGCGTCACCGCCAGACCGGCAGGAGTGCGCTGAGGTGGCAAGTCTGAGTCGCGAGCTGCGTTTCGCGCTGCGCGACCGGACTGTACAGATCATTCTGTTGCTCGCTCTAGCGGCGGCCGCAACATCGGTCATCACCGGAGTTAAGGCGGTCGAGGATCAGCAGGCACTCATCGATCGTTTGCTGCTGGCGACGGACGAAGAGCGCGCAGTCGCCGTCGAAAACGCCGGAGATCCGGGCGATATGGCGTACTATGCCTTCCACTTGACCTACGCGCCGCCGTCGGCGCTCGCGTTCTCGGCGCTCGGGACTCGAGACACGTTGCCCTGGAAACACCGTATCCGAATGCTCGCGCTGGAGGGCCAGCTTTACGAGTCTGATGTCGGGAATCCCGAGCTCAGCCTCAGCGGCCGATTAGACTTTGCTTTCGTTGCAGCGGTGCTGCTGCCGCTCTTGCTCATCTTCCTGCTTCACGATAGCGAGGCGGGCGAGCGTCGGGCGGCCCGGCACGATCTGCTGTGTGTGACCGCGACAGAGGGGCGTAGCCTGTTTACCCTTCGCGCGATCGCCAGAGCCTTGCTGCTGATGGCGGCCATTGCGATGCCATTTGTCTTAGGCGCATGGCTGCAGGGTGCCGGCCTGTCCGGCATCGGAATTATCCTGGGGGCTGCGACGCTTAGCCTGATTTTCTGGCTCGTTGTGTGCCTGGTAATGGTGCAACGTATCGATGCTGGTCCCACCTGCGCGATTGCGCTGCTTGGGCTATGGCTCGTCCTTGCTGTCCTGCTGCCCGCGGGCGGCAAGCTAGCCGCGCAGAGCCTGGTCGATGTACCGCAGGGTGGTGAGCTCTTGCTGGCGCAGCGTGAGGCGGTGAACGACGCGTGGGACTTACCGAAACCCGCAACGATGGATCCGTTCATCGAACGACATCCTCGGTGGGCGCCTTACCGAGAGGTTAAAAGGCCTTTCGAATGGAAGTGGTATTACGCCTTTCAGCAGGTGGGAGATCAGGCCGTCGAAAGGATTTCGAGTGAGCTGCGTGAAGGTATCGGGGAGCGTGACCATCTCATGGGAATGCTCGCCTTTCTGTCCCCGCCGCTGCTGACCGAACGTCTCATGACCCGCGCTGCTGAGACCGACGTCGCCGCTTTTCAACGTTATGAACGCTGCGTGCGGTCTTTCCACGCGAGTCTTCGAGCCTATCACTATCCCATGCTGTTCGGAGAGCAGCCGTTCAGCGACGAGGCCAAGACCGCCTTGCCGCTGTTCGAGCCCTGTCACCGAAGCGCAGGCCAATGAAACTTATCGGTCGTCAGCTTGTCCGGTCCATAGAGCCGTCTAGGCGTTCGTCGCCAAATGCCGCATCCGGTCGGGCGGCCTGGCGCCGCCCTGAGCGGCTCCAGCAAAAGCAATCGTTTTGGGGAGGCGTGCTGGCCCAACGCTGTTTGGTGGCATCAACCAGCCCCGTAGGAAACTTAGGAGACACGCAATGAAACCATTGGCTAATCAGTTGGTGGCGGCGGGCGCCACTGCAGCCGTTTTGATGACGGCTGCACCGGTCGCAGCGCAGCATGTTCATGGACGAATCGAAGTGGGTGTCGTGGTAGAGGGTTCCGTGCTGGCAGTGTCGGTGCAGGCGCCACTGGGTGACATCATCGGGTTTGAGCATGAACCCAGAAATACCGACCAAGAGAGTACCCTTTCGGATGCGGCGAAGCTGTTAGTGGATGCCGGCGGAATGTTTGCGATTCCCGACGCGGCGGGGTGTACCGTGAAATCAATTTCGATCAGCGGGCCCGATTTTGTCGCCGAAAAACTTCGCGGCATGGCGTCCAACGGTTCAAACCTTACGGTCGCAACCTACAGCGCGGATCAGGATCTGGGTCATTCAGAGTCTCATGGCGATTCATTAGAAGAGTCGCACGGGCATGAGGACGATCACGATCACGACGATGAACACCACGACGATGGCCATGACGAAGATCATCACGATCATGATCACGACAGCCATGCCGCGCATGATGACGATCACAGCGATCACAGCGATCATGATGATCACGACGCTGATGAGGCGGAGGCCCACGCTGATGTGGATGCCGACTATACGTTTGAGTGCGGCAACACCTCAGCGCTGACAGCGATGTCCTTGCTGTTCCCGCGTGGCTTCGAGGCGGTTGATGAGGTGGTGTTGCAGATCATCACCGAGACACAAACCCGCGTCGATGAGGTACAGCCACAGGGCCGGGCGGTGACTGTTCCGTTGAGCTAGTAACTTGCGTCAATGCCCAAGGGGCTAAGCAAGCGAGTTGAGGCAGTGGTCGTATGACTGGGATCTTAACCCGTCGACGCGCCTCAGCGTGCTTGTCGTTGCCTTTCGCGGCGTGGTCCCTTGCCGTGTTGCCAGCGTTTGCCTCGACGCCGCCAGCGGAAGACCCCGTAGATCCTGTGCTGCAGCCCACAGTGGGGCTGACCGACGGGGTGCAGCGCTATTCAAGGACTCTGTTTCAGCGGTTCAATCCCCAAACCGCGCTCGACATGATCGAGCGCCTGCCGGGCTTCACGCTGGATGGCGGCAGCAGCAATTTGCGCGGTTTTGGTGGGGCCGCTGGTAACGTATTGATCGACAGCGAGCGCCCTTCGTCTAAGTCGGGTGGTATCGAGGACGCGCTGCGCCGAATCCCGGCGGACCAGGTGGATCGTATCGAGGTCATCAGGGGCTCCGCCGGACTGAGCGAGGCGGCTGGTCAGTCGGTGGTCGCCAATGTGATTCGCAGGCGCGAACAAACGGCCGGCAGCTGGGAAGTTGAGTTGGAGCGGGCGGATGATGGAACCGTCTATCCGAGCGCAGAGGTCACCATCGCTCGACAGATCGGCCGCTGGGCAACCTCCACCAAATTCAACGGCTTCTGGGAACGATTCCCGTTGGCGGGGCCGCGGGTACAGCGAGATTCGCTCGGCGCCTTGCGTTCGTCGCAGTTCGAAGATCGACCCAGCGTTCTGACTCAGGGCTACGTGTCGACGGATGCGGACCGACCGCTGGGAGGGGGAACGCTGACGCTCACCGGAAGGCTTGGTCGAAGCGCTTTTCTGCCCGAGACCGAGCGGCTGGGGTTTGACGGCCGGCTGCCTGACGGCATGCCCGACGATCGATTTTTCATCGATTTCGACAGCATCTTTTTGGAAGGAGAACTCGGTCTCGACTGGACCCGACCGCTCGCCAACGACTGGTCGATGAAACTGCTGTCATTCTCGTCCCGTCAGTCGCTGGACGATGAGCAGCTGGTGACGCTTGAGCGGCCGGTGGGTACAGATCTGTCGGGTTCTGATTTTCAGCTGGAGGAAGAGCGGTTTGAGACAGTCCTGCGGGGCACTCTGGCGAAGGCTGGAGTCGGCAAGCTTAAGCCTGAGTTTGGCGGCGAGGTGGCGTTCAATCGGCAGGACAGCCTGCTGACGCTGGAAACCCGAAACGGGGACGAGGTCACCCGAATTGACCTACCGGCCGCCGATGTGGTGGTTGAGGAACTGCGCGCTGAACTCTTTGCAAACTTGATCTGGCTGGCCACCGAAGACCTGTCGGTGGAAACGGGTCTCGCCATTGAGGCGTCGGAGATCCAGGTGACCGGGGATGCGGAAAACACGCAAAGCTTTTTCTTTGGCAAACCGTTTGCCACGCTGATTTACGACGCGAGGCCGGGCCTGCAGTTTCGGCTTGGCGCGCGGCGAACCGTTGGGCAGCTCAATTTTAGTCAGTTTGCCGCATCCGCGTCTGCGGAAGACGATCGCCTGCTTGGCGGTAACCCGGAGCTCAGGCCGGATCAGACCACTCGGGCCGCCCTGACGATGGACCTTCGTTCAGACGCGCGCGGCGCGCTCAACGTCGAGACGTTTTACGAGTGGCGCGATGATGTCATCGAGCAGATCTTGCTGCCGTCCGGAGCGTTTGGGTCAGCCAACGCGGGAGATGGCCGAGTGTGGGGTGTGACGGCCAACGCCAGCGTTCCCCTGGCGCCGGTGGTCCGAGGTGGGCTGCTGGAGGTTGAGGCCGACTTGCGCGATTCAGATTTTGCCGATCCGCTCACCGGCCGCGATCGGGACCTTTCCAACGTACGGTCGCCAGCTGTTCTTGCCGAGTTTCGACAGGATCTGACGGATCAGAAATGGGCCTGGGGTTTTTCCTACCGTGCGGCACAGGACAACGCGTTTTTCTTTGCGGACGAAGAGAGTCTGACGACCAACAGCGACCAGTGGCGGATTTTTGTTGAGACCACCCGGTATCGAGGGATTCGAGCGAATCTCGGACTTCGCAACATCGGCGACCGCAGCTTTCTTCGCGAGCGTCGCTTTTTCGAGCCGAGTCGCGCCGGCAGCTTTGCGGGATCAGAGACGGTGGATCGAAGCCGCGGCATGTTTGTGACGTTGACGCTTACGGGCCAGTTTTAAGAGGGCAACGTCATTACCCATCGCGGAAAGACCGACGTTTTGGGCAATCAGTGCCTGTGTTGGGTTCAGCTAGGCCTCGTCTCCAGCGAGAGCAGCCTGTTCGTCGGGTGTCAGCCCGATGGTTTGCGCGCCCTCTGACTGGCTGGCGATCAGGCGAAGCGAATCCAGCAGCTCACCTTTTTCAAGATCCCGAACGATAAAGACGACCCGGGATCGCTGGTCGTCGCTAGGCCAGCTCGTCAGGATTTCGGGTGGGTGCCAAACGTGCTGGACGCCGTGAATCACCATCGGTAGCTGGAGCTCCAACACGTTGAGAATGCCTTTCACTCTGAGGAGGTCACTGCCCCGCACGCGGGTGAGATGATCAAACCAAGCGTCATAAACCTTCGCTGACTTTGGTTCATCGAACGTCAGGCAGAAGGACCGTATGTGATCGCCGTGGCGGTTCTCATCATGGTGATGGTGGTGGTCATGACCATGGTCGTGCTCATGGTGGTGATCGTGATTGTGGTGGTGGTCGTGGCCTTGAGTTGGGTCGGCAACGTCGAATGATTCGGCCGCGAGCCAGTCTCGCACGGCGTCAGCCTTGAGCTCGGGCTTGAACGCGGCTTGACCAAAAATGGTTGTCGGGTCGATTTGCTCCAGACCCTGCACAGAGATGCCGGCGCCTGGATTGAGTCTACGAAGCGCCACTTCGGTCTGGCGGACCTGGTCCTGATCGGCAAGATCTGCCTTGGTGATCAACAGACTGTCGGCCATCGCCACTTGCTTGGCCGCCTCTGGCTGAGTCTCCAGCGTGTCCAGCGCGTTGACGCCGTCCACGACAGTGATGATCTGCTGCAGGTGATACTGCTGCGCAATCGCTCTCTCCGCCAGAAGCGTTTGAACGATGGGCACGGGATCGGCGAGCCCTGTGGTCTCAATAATCACCTGATCGAACCATCGCTCGCCGTCGCGTGAGTAGCGCCACGGGGCTTCTCGCAAGGTCTTGGTCAGGTCCCCTCGAATGGTGCAGCAAAGACAGCCGCTGGACAGCGAAACCATGCTGGAGTCTTCGTCCGAAAAGACCACCAGATCGTTGTCGACGCCGATCGAGCCGAATTCGTTGATGATGACGAGGGCCCGGCTTGCCTCCGCGCCGGCCATGTAGCGGTTCAGAAACGTCGTTTTTCCGGCGCCAAGAAATCCTGTCAGCACGGTGACCGGAATTCGATAGTCCATTGGGAGGTCCTTGCCAGGTAAATTGCCGCTTTCGCTATCGTAGCTCGATTCCGTAAACGGCGGAGAAAAAAATTCTTTTTTTGCGGGAAAACGTCAATCACAGAGGCCACCCCTGGCCGGATGCCGTGAGCCGATTCATCCGCTAATTGCGCTGAATAAGTAAATAGCAACGGAGATCTTGGCACATGCACAGACTAAGCCAGAATTTGACGACACCCATTTTGATGCTTTTTGCGGGCGTCAGTGCCAACTCGGTCACCGCAAGTGAGCTCGTGAGCCGCGCGAACGATGGCAGCCTGGCAAACTCATTCAGCCAGGAAGCGAGCATTTCGGAAGATGGCCGTTTTGTTGCGTTTCAGTCGACGGCTTCAAACCTCGCTCCGGGAGACGTGCCGCCAACCCGTCCTTTCGGGTCGACTGAGGCCGATATCTTTGTGTTTGACACCCGAAACGAGACGATTGAACTCATCAGTGCCGGTCTCGACGGGTTTCCGGCGAACAGTAGTCGTGACCCCGAAATCTCCGGAGACGGGCGATACGTCGCCTTCGTCTCCAACGCAACCAATCTGGTGCCTAACGATCTCAACGACGCCTCGGACATTTTCTTTTATGACCGCGAGACGGACTCACTGCAACGGGTCAATGAAGGCCCAGGCGGAGAAGACGCTGACGGTTTGAGTGACGGCATCGCCATTTCTTTTGACGGTTCGCTGGTTGCCTTCGAATCAACGGCCCCAAACCTGGTGTCGGGGGACACCAACGGCCTTCGGGACATCTTTGTCTGGTCACGCCAGACCGATACGATCGAACGAGTGAGCATCGCCCCCGGTGGCGTTGAGGCTGACGGCATCAGCGACCAGCCTGCCTTTTCCCGCGACGCGCGATTTCTGGCCTTCGAGTCGAACGCCACCAATTTTGTCGCTGCCGATACCAACGGTCGGCGCGATATTTTTCTCGCAGACTTGGCGGGAGATACGATTGAGCGGGTCAACGTTTTAAACGACGGCACAGAGACTGACGCCAATAGCGAACATCCTGCCGTGAGCGCAGACGGTCGCTTTGTGGCGTTTGAGTCGCGGGCCAGCAACCTGGTGCCTGATGTGCTCAACGGCTCGAACAGCATCTATGTCAAAGACCGGCTGACCGGCGAGGTCAGCCTGATCAGTCAGTCCACCTCAGGCGTCAGCGCCGACGGATTCTGCGAATGGCCCAGCATCTCCCCCAACGGTCGGCTGGTGGTCTTCGACTGCCCGGCAACCACCCTGGTGGATCTGGACAACGGTGGTTCAGAGAGCGTTTACCTCAGAGATCGCGCGACGGGCGTGACGTCTCTGGTGGCGCTCGGACTGGGTGGCGTCCCCGCTGACGGCCGCAGCTTTCGACCGTCCATCGGCGTGGACGCCGTTGCGTTTGCTTCACTCGGAACCAATCTGGTGGCGGGAGACGACAATGACCAGGAAGATATTTTTGTCGTTCGATTTGGCCTGTTTGCGGACGGCTTCGAGTGACCTCGACCAGCAGTCGGACTGCTGCGGGGGCCATGGCCTCAATCCGCCTCAGAGGCTCGATTGGGCAGTAGGTATTCACGAAGTGTTGCCGTTGACAATGCAGTTTCGGCTTAGCAAGCTGGGGCACGGAGCACCCTGGGTCGGCAAGGCTTGGCGGCTCCAGGACATCCAATCAACCGCTCGGAGATTCTTCCATCGAGAAAGTCCTTTCTGCCGGAACGCAGTCTCATGCTGGCGACCTGGAGCCATTCCAGGACCCGGTCCATACCGCGGCGGGTGAGCGCAGGGCCTGGGTTGATCCAACGACCCTCACGACGCTGTGGTTCAATACGGGTACGTTGTGCAACCTTGCGTGCGCCAATTGCTACATCGAATCAACGCCCACCAACGACGCGCTGGTCTATTTAACGTCCTCGGAGGTCGCCACGTTCCTTGACGAGGTTGAGCGGGAGCGTCTTGGGACCCGCCAGATCGGCTTTACGGGCGGCGAGCCGTTTATGAATCCTGAGTTTATGGTCATGCTGGAGGACGCTCTGTCCCGGGGCTTCGAAGCGCTGGTCTTGACCAACGCCATGCGACCGATGGAAAAGCGCGCAGAGCTGCTGCTTGATCTCAAGAAGCGGTTCGGGCCGGCGCTGGAAGTCAGGGTTTCGGTGGACCACTTCACCCGCCAGCTTCATGAGACGGAGCGTGGTCCAAGAAGCTGGGGTCCCATGCTCAGGGGTCTGAAATGGCTCTCTCAGAACGGTTTTCGGGTATCAGCCGCAGCCCGAACGCAGTGGGGCGACGACGAACTGTCGATGCGTGAGGGCTTTCGCCGCTTTTTCTCAGATCACGACATCGCCATCGACGCTGACAGCCCGCAGTGCCTAGTCGTATTTCCGGAAATGGACGAAACCGCTGTGGTGCCTGAGATCACGACAGCTTGCTGGGGGCTGCTGGGTGTTCGTCCGGACGACATGATGTGCGCGACGTCGCGAATGGTTGTGCGCCGTAAGGGAGAACCGCATCCTGTGGTTGTGGCCTGCACGTTGCTTCCCTACGAGCCGGACTTCGAGCTGGGTCAGACGCTTGCCGACGCGCTGCAGCCGGTCAAGCTAAAGCATCGACACTGCGCAAAATTTTGTGTGCTGGGCGGCGGCGCCTGCTCCGTCTCCTGAGTCCTGATAAACGCCCGCTGCGTTAGAACTTTAAACCCCGTTGTAATCCGGCACGTCTAAGGATGTCTGCGAGTCGACCGGCCTAAATCGGTTGTCCATCTAACTGACTACGGATCCCCAATGATGCTTCCTGTGATCACCTTTCTTTTGGCCGCGGCAACCGCTACCGATCAACCGAGTGGCCTATACGTTGCGAGCTACGAGGCCTATCGCTCTCCCGTCTCTGGCTTCGAGCTCAAGCGATCGGACTCTGGCTGGTCCGGTTTACTCGATGGCGAACCCATGGTGATTCAAAGCGAGACTGAAGGAACGATTCGATTTGAACTGCCCGGTGGAGAGGCATTCATCGGCACCACCGTTGATGGAAGACTCACCGGGTTTTGGCGTCGCCCGGCGCACGACTACGCTGGGCAGGCTTTTTCCACGCCGCTTCGTTTCCGACAAACGGGTCAATCCACCTGGACTGCAAAGCCGGCTTCTCTGGAAGAGGACTTCATGATCTTCCACTACTTTGGGGAGGACGAAGGCGGGCCATTTGTCGCCATTCGAAACCCGGAGCGCAATGCGATAGGGGCCTCCAGCCGTTATCGATGGGCGCAGGAAGAGCACGGTTCCGGCGAGCTTTTTGTCGGCGAGGCTGAGAACCGCTGGTCACGAAGCCTTAGCTATAACTCCGCGAAGGACGAGGTGGTGTCTGGCTGGGCGTGGTCTGCCGACAGCTCGCTCCTGCGGCGCTCGACCGAAGCCGAGGCCGCCCGGTTTTATCCACGTGTGGGTTCGTTCGACGGCCTGTCCCGGGTTCCCGAGCTGAAAGATGGGTGGCAGGTGTCGTCGTTAACGGAAGCTGAGATCAGTGCCGCGCCGCTCACGACATTAATCGAGTCAATTGCATCCTCCGATCCCACCGCGGGGCGGCCGGATATGATCCACAGCCTGCTGGTTGCCCATAAGGGCAAGCTGGTGCTGGAGGAGTATTTCCACGGTTACGACCGCAACGACACCCACGACCTACGTTCGGCGGCAAAAACTTACGCCCCGCTGCTGGCAGGTGCGCTCATTCACGACGGACTGGAACTGAACAAAGACACCCTCGTTATGCCCATACTGAGGAAGCGGTTCCCGGACCTGCCTCAGGGTGACGCGCGCGATCGCATCACGTTCGGCAACCTGCTGTCCCATCAGAGCGGCCTTGCGTGTGGTAACGGGCAGGATGGTGCACCGCCGGGCAATGAGGACACACTGTGGGCCCAGAAAGAGAATTTCTGGTTGTTCAGTGCCCGCCTGCCGATGGTCGCTGAGCCTGGTACGCGATATCACTACTGCTCTGGCAGTATCCATCTGGCTGCCGGGGTGCTGGCGATCATGACGGGTCGTGAACTTTTTGAGCTGATTGAAGAAAAGCTCATGCAGCCGCTCGACATTCCACACTACCACTGGAACGTGACGCCCAACGGTCAGGCGTATTTCGGCGGCGGTGCCCAGCTGCTGCCCCGCGATTTTCTCAAGATGGGCCAGGTAGTATTGGACGGCGGTCGCTGGCGCGGACATCAGGTGTTGGACCCAGCGTGGAACACGACGTCATTAGAAAAAACGGTGGAGATCAATCCCGAGACCACCGAGACGACACCTGAGGAGTTTGCCCAAAATTACATCCTTTCTGCTGACGGTCTGGGCTGGCATCTGATCGACATCAAGGCGGGCGAGCGTTCTTATCAAAGCTACTATGCGAGCGGGAATGGCGGTCAGCTAGTTTTTGTTCTTCCCGAGCTGGAACTGGTTGTCGGCATGACCGGCGGGCAGTACAACTGGGGTTCGGTCTGGAACACATGGCCCCATCGGTTTATCGGAGGCCATATCATTCCGGCGATAACGGAAAGCAACTGATTTCCGCAGTAACAGACTTCTGCAGCCGTAGCTAGGGAACGAGCCCCACCCGCTTGCCACGACACCTTCAACGAGCCGCTCTTCGGTTGTGCGAAGCGCAGCTGAGATTGATCCTGTAGTGCCGTCCGGTAAGATCAAAAGAGGATCTTTGGGTGGTTAGGAAAGGTTTGGAGAAAGACTCATGCGTAACGCACCGACGTTCCAAATTGATCCTGAAGTGTTCTGGCGAGACCCCTATCCGGATCTGAAACGCATGCGCAGAGATTGCCCGGTTGCGTTTGTTCCGCAACTCGGCGCCCTTCTGGTAACCCGGCGAGACGACATCTTCGAGAATGAAAAGAAGGTCGAAGTTTTCTCCTCGGATCAGCCTGAGGGTTTGATGCAGCGCCTGCTGGGCCAGAACCTGATGCGCAAGGACGGCGACGCTCATGCCGTGGAGCGAAAAGCGATTTTTCCGTCGATGAGTCCCCGTACCGTTAAGGGGGAGTGGCGACAGAAGTTTAAGGGCGCTACGGAGGAAATGCTCGATGAGCTAGTGCCGCTGGGTCGCGCGGACATGGTCAAGAACATTGCCAAGCGAATCTCCGGTGAGGCACTGAAGCTGATTACGGGCCTGACGGAAATTTCCTGGCAGGAAATGGATCGGGTGAGCCAGGGCATGATCGATGGCTGTGCCAACTACCAGGGCGATCCGGACATCGAGGCTGCGTGCAATGAATGCACGGACACTATCGACCGTCATATCAACGAAATGATCCCCGGCTACCGGAAATCCCCCGACTGTTCGCTGATATCGGTGCAGCTTCAGGCGGGTCTGCCGGACGAAGCGGTCCGGGCCAACGTGAAACTGGCCATTTCGGGTGGGCAAAATGAACCACGAGACGTGATTGCCGGTCTGGTCTGGGCGCTGCTGACCCATCCGGATCAGCTCAGCCTCGTTCGCGGCGGGAAGGCTCGTTGGCAGGATGCCTTTGAGGAATACAACCGCTGGATCTCACCGATCGGTATGTCGCCGCGGCGAGTCGCAAAGACCTACGAGCTACACGGCGTTACGCTGGAGCCGGAAGACCGGGTGTTCTTTATGTTTGGTTCGGCCAATCGGGATGAAAGAAACTTTGACAGGCCGGACGTTTTCGACGTGACGCAGAGCTCATCAGCATCCGTTGCCTTTGGTGCCGGCCCTCACTATTGCGCTGGAGCCGCTGCATCGAAGTGTCTGATCTCCGAGGTGGTAGTGCCACGCTTGTTCGAACGTCTCGCCGATCTGCGGCTCGATGGAGAAGTGCCGTTTGGTGGCTGGGCGTTTCGAGGCCCGCTTTCCATGCCGGTCGCCTGGAAACCTTAATCCGGCCAGCGCCACCTGCCTATGGGAGGCGCTCGTCCAGAAGTGCCAAGGCTTCACGGACCTGGTTGATGGCCTTCGGCTCGTTGCCCATCGCCCGATTGAAGTAGTAGATGAAGCCGGAGATGTACTGCTCCCCGTCATTAAAGCGAATCTGGGCGTTGCGGTTTTCTAAGAACAGCTTGTTTCGCTGCAAAGCGTCTAGCGCCTCGTAGGCGCTGGCAATCACCAGCAGATCGGCCGCTTCGATTGTGGTGACGGCACCTGTGGTGGTGGCGAGCTCGTAGGCGATCGTCGTGATAGCCGGCGGCGATGTTGCGGGAAGGTTTTGCGGGTAAATGCTGTCCTTCAGGAGTGTATTGATGCCCTCCTGGTACGCTTTGAGCATCCCTGGACGGGTCGGCGCCACGCGCTCTAGCTCAGCGAGGTTCTGGGCAAGCTCAGCGCGAACCAGCTCCAGGGCCGCGAGCGCTTCTCTGGCTTCGTTCATGTCTTCGCGCCACTGCTCGACGACAAACGCAAGCAGCACGCTCAGAAAAATGGCGACCGATTCGAAGAACAGCCGCGGGCTTCTATGGGATTTGTTGGCAACGGCGAGTCAACTTTCAGGGTTCGTTGCAAAGATACTCCAGGAATAACGTATCTGCGCAAGACACGAAACACGAACTGCTAAGCGCGCAGTGCGATTGGTCTGTCTAACTTTTTTCGTGCGTTGTTGCCTCTAGGCCATGGCTTTCTCCAAGCGACCGCCCTAAAATGCAATTGGTATAACGTATCATTCACTTTCCTTTTCGGAGACCAATCAGGTGAATAACCCTCAAAGAAAAGCCCTTTGGGCAGCTTGCATGTTGGCGTCAGCCGGCATCATGCCCCTCGTTAGCGCGCCGGCGGCAGCACAAGAAGAGGACGATGAGACGATCGAGGAGGTTTTTGTCATCGGCGAACGCCGCGCCTACCAGGGCAATTTTGATGACCTCGAGAACCCCTCTGCCGTGCAGTCGATCGGCATTGAGCTGCTGCGTGACGTAGGCGCCATCAATCTGAATGATGCGCTGGACCTCTCAGCGTCAGTGGCGCGTCAAAACAACTTTGGCGGCCTGTGGAACAGCTTCTCGATCCGCGGCTTTTCGGGTGACATCAACCTTCCCAGTGGGTTTCTTGTCAACGGGTTCAACGCCGGCCGAGGTTTTGCGGGACCGCGGGATATCGTAGGGATCGAGTCGGTAGAGGTGCTGAAAGGCCCCCGATCCGCTCTGTTTGGGCGCGGTGAACCCGGTGGAACCGTGAACCTTGTGACGAAGCGGCCCAACTTTCAAAACGAAGGGGACCTGCGCCTGACCTTTGGACGGTGGCAGCAGCTCCGGCTCGAAGGCGACGTTCAGACAACGCTCGGCGAGAACGAACAGGTTGGTGTGCGGCTGGTCGGCTTTTACGAAGACGCTGAAAGCTTCCGCGATACGGTGGAAACCGAGAAGCTCGGCTTTTACCCCTCGGTGACCTGGCAGGTGTCAGACGATACGCAGATCACCTATGAGCTCGAATATACGGAGCAGGAGATTCCGTTTGATCGCGGTGTGGCTTTCTCCGATGAGTTCGGGTTTTCACCGCGCGAGACCTTTGCCGGCGAACCTGGTGACGGTCCGATCGATACCGAGGTTATCGGGCATCAGGTCGAGTTCCAGCACAATTTCTCAAACAACTGGAGCCTGCTGGCGGGCCTCGGGTATCGCGACACCGAATTTACGGGCAATGCTTCCGAGACCAACTTCGGTGGACGGCAAACCTACTTTCTCGACGGCCGCACGCTGTCCAGGTTCTTCCGTTTCCGCGATTTCGAGTCGGACTATACCGTGGTCCGGGCCGAACTCGCCGGAGCCTTCGACACCGGCTCGGTGAGCCACCGCCTGTTGGTTGGTGCTGACTACGACCGCTTCGAAAACAACCTGTTTATCCTGCGCTTTCGGCCGGGATTCTTCGGCCCTGACACCGATATCAACACGCTAGACCCTGCGGAGTATCTGTTTCTGGACGTATTCAATCCGGTCTACGGCCAGTTCCCGCAGCCGGTCCCGGGTCCGAACACCAATCGGTCCGAGGAGTTGGATGGTGCCGGCTTTTACATCCAGGATCAGATTGATCTGAACGAACAATGGCAGATTCGGCTTGGCTTGCGATATGACGACTTCACGCAGGACCTGACCAACCTGCGGGCTGTTCCCGCAACGACAACCACTTCCTCAGATGACCGCGTTTCGCCACAGTTTGGCGCCGTCTATCGGATGAACGAAGGTATGAGTCTCTACGCCTCTTATGGCGAAGGATTCCGGCAGCAGACCGGCTCCGATTTTCAGGGTAACCAGTTCGATCCCAACGTGACGGAGTCGGCCGAGATTGGGTTTAAGGCCGATCTCGCGAACTTTTACGATACGCTGTCCGGGGCTGTCACGGTAACCTTGTTCCAAGTCGACCAAAGTAACATCCTCGTCAATGACGATCGGCCCGAGGCTACGGCAGCAGGCTTTTTCTCCCGGTCTGCCGGTGAAGCGCGCAGCCGGGGCGTCGAGATTGACGCCAACATTGCGACTGATGGCGGCTTTAACCTGTGGTTGTCGTACGCCTATACCGACGCAGAGTTCACCAACAGTAACCCGGATGCCGATTTCGGCGCTTTGATCGAGGCGGGCGATCCGCTGATCAATGCCCCCGAGCACCAAATCAACATTCAGGCCAGCCAGAGTTTTCAGATTGGCAGCATGCCCGCGCAGTTTGGGGGCGGCGTCCTCTATACGGATGAACGACTGGGCTGGACCGGTTTTGACTTCTTTCTGCCGAGCTACACCACGGTGCGCCTATTCGGTGAAATTGAACCGATGGACAACCTCACGGTCCGCGTTGATCTGGATAACATTTTTGACGAAGAGTTCTACACCAACTCGTTTGCGGACGTGTGGGTTGAACCCGGTGCGCCCCGGCGTTGGCGTGTGTCGGCGTCTTACGCCTTCTAGCAATGTTGCTCACGAGCGCGGACTGGCACGCTTCCGGACTCCGGGTCGCGCGAAGATTCTAGGGGTTAGGTCAGTTCGACCCCAGTTGGCCGGTGCCCATCCGGAGGGGCACCGGCATTTTTTTGGAATGTAAAAGGTGAGCACGGAAAGCAGCATGACAGGACGCATTGCATCGATTGACGTCATGCGTGGCCTTGTGATCCTGCTGATGATGATGGATCACGTCCGCGAGCGTTTTTATATGCACGTTCGCACCGGTGACCCCATCTACGACTCCATCGACCCCGATCTCTTTTTTACGCGGTTTCTCACCCATTTTTGTGCGCCGGTGTTCATCTTTCTGGCCGGCATGTCCGCCTGGCTCTACGCCCATCCGCCCGGTGGTGCGTATCGTTCGCCAGCCGCGTTTCTGTTTAAGCGTGGGCTGGTGATCATCCTTATTGAGCTGGTGCTTTACTACCTGGTCTGGGCCGACAGCTTTCCCAATTTCCTGTTTTTACAGGTGCTTTGGGCTATAGGCCTCTGCATGGTTGCTCTGGCGGCCGTTTGCCGACTGAGTTACTGGCTGCTCGGCGCGCTCGGCCTGCTGATTGTGTTTGGGCACAACGCGCTGGAATTCATCGAGTTTGAGCCCGGTGAACTTGGATACATACCCTGGACGATTCTTCACGACTCGGGTGAGCTCGGAAAAATTGGCGGCTTGACCGTCAGCCTGTCTTACCCGGCGCTGCCGTGGTTTGGTGTCATTCTGCTGGGCTACTTTGCCGGACCGATCTTTGGCCCCTCGGTCGCAAGGCCGGCCAGGCGCAAGATGCTCGCTGGGCTGGGTGCTGCCTGTCTCGTCTTGCTCCTGGTTCTTCGGGGCCTGAACATCTACGGGGAGACGCTCCCCTGGTCCGCCCAGGAAAGCGCGGTCCGCACCCTGATGGATTTTCTCAATTTCACCAAATATCCGCCGTCGCTCGATTACATCCTCGTGACGCTCGGTCTCGGCTTGCTGCTGCTGTCGTGGCTGGAGTCGAAGCCGCGGAACAACCGTGTGCTCAACGCGATTGAGGCCTTTGGCTCGGTGCCAATGTTTATCTACGTGGTGCACCTTTACGTCTTGCTCGCCGCCTATTGGATCCTCTACTTGCTGTTGGGAGCCAATCAGGGCGATCGCTTCGGACTCCCTAGCGTCGGCTGGATCTGGGTGGGAGCCACGCTATTGATCCTGATCCACTACCCGTTGGCCAAAGCCTTTGCGGCCTACAAACATCGCGAGAAACGGACTAAACCCTGGCTGAGCTATTTCTAGGCTAGCAAGCGGGCTGAAGGTTTTGAGCGCGCTCGTTGACAGGTTTGAAAGATAGACGTGCTATAACTTTTGCGCGTCTACGAGTTGCCCCACGAGATTGAGTAGTTGAACACCTAATGTCGAATACCATGATGTCCTGGTACCTCGCTGTATCCGTCGCCTTAAATCCGTTTGCTAGTCATGACGGAAACAGCGAGCTGGTGGAGGAGATGGTTGTTTACGGCCGATCCGAAGAGGTGATTGGAACCGCTGATCAAGCCTCCGAGGGATCGGTGGCGTTTGACGACATACGGTTGCCGCCCATGCTCAGGCTCGGCGAGCTTGCCGAAGCGGTTCCGGGTTTGGTCGCGACGCAGCACTCGGGCACCGGAAAAGCCAATCAGTATTTCCTGCGCGGCTTCAACCTGGACCATGGAACCGATTTCTCCGCGTTTGTGGACGGGGTGCCGGTGAATCTTCGCACTCACGGACACGGCCAGGGTTATCTGGACCTCAACTTCATCATTCCGGAGCTGGTCCAAAGAACCACCTATCGCAAGGGTCCCTATGGCGTTCAATCGGGTGATTTTTCCTCGGCAGGCACGGTCGCCTTCGACCTCTACGACGCCCTGGACGAGTCGATCGTCAATCTGACGGTCGGAGAGTTTGATTTCTACCGCGGGATGGTGGCGACCAGCACCGCGGTTGGGCAAGGGCGGGCGACCTTCGCTTTTGACCAGACCGCGTACGCGGGCCCGTGGGAAATTGACGAGGATCTCTCGCAAACGCGCTTCTACGCCAACTACGTCGGCTCGGTGGGTTCGCTCAGTACAAAGGTCTCGCTGCTGGGTTACCTCGGAGACTGGAATTCGTCTGATCAGCTTCCGCTGCGGGCCGTTGAATCCGGGCTGATCAGCCAGCGTGGTTTTATCGATCCGTTTCTGGGCGGGCATACGGATCGGATCAGCCTCAACGGCGAGCTGGCGGCGGAGGACTGGACGGCTTCCGCCTATGTGGTGGACTACGATTTTTCGCTGTTTTCCAATTTTACGTACGGTCTGGATGACCCTGACAACGGCGATCAGTTTGAGCAGGTTGATCGTCGCCGCGTTTATGGGATGCGGTTTGACCGTGGCGCAACCTCGCCGAGCGCGTTTAGCTGGGGCGGCGATGTCCGGTTTGACGATGTTGCTGAGGTGGGCCTGTTCCGAACGGTTGAAAGAGCCCGGGTTGACCGCGTTCGCCTCGACTCGGTCGAGCAGTTTTCAGCAAGTGCCTACGGCGAATATGAGTTTCGCCCCAGCGAAAACTTTCGTGCGGCGGTGGGTGCGCGGGCCGACTTTTTCTCTTGGGATGTCGATGCCACCCGGGCAGCCAACAGCGGCTCGGGCAACGACACGCTGGTCAGCCCCAAGCTCAACCTGGCCTACCGCCTGGGCGATTCGGCGGAGTTGTATGCCAACTGGGGTCGCGGGTTTCACTCCAACGACGTGCGTGGCAACACGATCGCCGTCGATCCGGCGAGCGGCGATCCGGCGGATCCGGTTGACGCCCTGGTTCAATCGAGCGGCGCTGAGCTGGGTATCCGGGTTGAGCGTGGAGAGCGCTTCAACGCGACCGTGACAGCCTTCTCGCTCGACCTCGACTCTGAGCTGCTGTTCATCGGCGACGCTGGCGGTACCGAGGCCAATGGTGCTTCGGAGCGTACCGGCGTTGAGCTGTCGACGTTTGTCCAGGCGACGGACTGGCTCGCCGTGAATTTTGCGTACACCTGGACCGACTCAAAATTTGAGATCGACGAGGGTGCCGGACGAGAAATACCCGGCGCCATCGAATCCAGCGCGTCCCTCGGGCTCAACGGCGTTTGGGATAACGGGCTGTTTGTCTCCGCCCGGGCGAGGTATCTGGGAGACGCGCCGCTGGTGGAGGACAACTCGGTGCGGGCGCCATCCTCGCTGCTGGTCAACGTGGGCGGCGGATATCGCTTTGGCGACGTCAGTTTGCGCCTGGACGTTTTTAACCTGTTCGACTCAGACGATTACGACATCGCCTACTTCTTCCCGTCCCGGCTGCCTGGCGAGCCGGCTGAAGGTGTTGACGACATTCACTTCCGGCCGCTGGAGCCGCGCTCGATTCGCACCTCTGTGACCTTTCACTGGTAGCCGCTTTTTCGGGGGGTGCCAGGGCGAAAAATGTTATGATGTAGCAATTTCGCGTCACCATTCTAAAGGGTCCACATCCTATGCAACCCAGTAGTAGCGGGAAGCTCCCGGTTACCGTCCTCTCCGGCTTTCTCGGCGCCGGCAAGACCACCGTGCTCAGCCATGTTCTGAATAACCGGCAGGGCAAAAAAGTGGCGGTCATCGTCAATGACATGAGCGAGATCAATATTGACTCGGCGATTGTCCAGCAGGAAGTCTCGCTCAATCGAAGCGAAGAAAAGCTGGTTGAAATGAGCAACGGTTGCATTTGCTGCACGCTGCGCGAAGATCTGCTGGAGGAGGTGACCAAACTCGCCCGTGATGGACGGTTCGATTATCTGCTGATCGAGTCCACCGGTATTTCCGAGCCGTTGCCCGTTGCCGAGACTTTCACGTTTGCGGATGAACACGGCGTGTCTCTGTCCCAGGTCGCTGACCTGGATACGATGGTGACGGTCGTCGACGCGGTGAACTTTCTGCAGGACTTCGATGAAGCGGGCTACCTGCGAGACAAGGGAGAGTCGCTGGGCGAAGATGATCACCGCAGCGTCGCTGACCTGCTGATCGATCAGGTTGAATTTGCGGACGTCATTCTGATCAGCAAAACGGACCTGGTGGACACGGCGGATGTTGAGCGCCTGACCGCAATCCTGAAGTCGCTGAATACCAATGCCCGAATCATTCCGATAGCCAATGGTCAGGTGGACCTCGGCGAGGTGCTGGACACGGGGCTCTTCGACTTCGAGCGCGCCCAGGAGGCGCCGGGTTGGCTGAAAGAAATGCGCGGCGAGCACGTGCCCGAAACCGAGGAATACGGCATCGGGAGTTTCAGCTATGAAGCGCGCAAACCCTTCCATCCGGCCAAGTTCCACAACTTTCTGCACAGCGTTCGCGATTACGGCAAGCTGATTCGCTCCAAAGGATATTTTTGGCTGGCGTCGCGACCTCAATATGCCGGCCAGTGGAGTCAGGCTGGCGGAATCGCTCGGTACGGCCTGGCAGGATTGTTCTGGAAGGCGCTACCCGAGTCAGACTGGCCGACCGACGAAGAGTATCTCGCGCAGATCAAGAAGCACTGGGTCGAACCGTTTGGGGACATGCGTCAGGAGCTGGTGTTTATTGGGCAGGGCCTTGATGAAAAGGCGATGACCGAGGCGCTGGATGCTTGTCTGCTGAGCGACGACGAGCTGCTGCGCGGTAAAGCATATTGGGAGACCCTTCCCGATCCGTTCCCGTCCTGGCGTCAAGCTCAATGAACCACGCAGCGGCCGAGCTGCGGCTGGATCACGACGACAGCGCGGCCCAGCAAAAGCTGACGCGCCGAGCGGCCAGCGGCTCAGCACCGGCGGTCCTTGCGGAGATTCTGCAAGATGACGTCAACATCGCCATCTGGGAGCGCAACCTCAACGGCGCGCTCGCCGAGCAGGTTCAACGTCTGCTGGCCGCAAATCCGCGCTATGAATCGTCTTTTTCGGCGGCGCCGGTCAACGCTAGATCAAGGATCGATGATGCACTCGGCAAAGGCGATTACCCGGCATTGGCCGATGACATCGCGGCGCTGGTCGCCCAATTCGGTGAGCTGCTGAGCCTGAAGAGCATTCATGTACACATGGCCACGTCCGTCCGCGCGACCTGCCCACGGTTTCATGTCGACATGCTGCGCTGCCGCCTGCTGACGACCTACCAGGGTAATGGCACTGAATGGCTGCCCCACGAGGCGGTGAACCGCTCGAAGCTGGGTTCCGGCAGCGGTGGCAAGCCGGATCTGGAAAGCGGCCTGTTTGAGTCGCCCAGTGAAATTCAGCGGTTGAGTCGAGGCGACGTAGCGCTGCTGAAGGGTGAGCGCTGGCAAGGAAACGCTAACGGCGGACTGGTTCACCGGTCACCCGACGTGCCCGACGGCGTTCGGCTGCTTTTGACGCTGGATATCGCCCGCTGACGGCCGCGCAAACCACCATCTAACCTCAATCCGTTTGCCACACGCAGCGGACGTAAACTTAAGGCAAGCACCATGATTTACGACACGTTTCCCGGAAACTATGAGCAGTGGCACCACTGCATCACCGTTGAATGCGGTATTCCGCTGACCGCCGATTTCCTCGCGCAGCGACTCAACGTGTGGCGAGATGAAAAGGCGGAAGAAACGGTCCGTTTTCGCCGCCTCTACGGTGATCAGCACTGGCAGGCGGTCATCAGCTGGTTTGAGCGAGCCAAGACCGAAATCCGATAACGATCCAGCCAGTAGTCGCTCGCACCCTCGTCGTGGTGAGCACCCAACGCAAATGTTAGGGTGCATCTCCATGGATAGCTTCAGTGTCTGACAGGCCCGTATCTCAGCAGGGCGAGAAACCCATCACCCGGTTCTTGCACGTCGTCGAGTGGCTTGGCAACGCGCTACCGCACCCCGTTTCGCTGTTTGCCCTCTTCGCCGCCGGCGTAGTCCTGCTGTCCGGCATTCTCGGCTTCTTTGAGCTCTCGGTTGTTGATCCCCGTCCCGAGGGCGCCGCAGGCCGCGCTGACAACGGCTTGATCGAAGTTGTCAGCCTGATGAATGCTGAAGGGCTGCGGAAAATTGTTCTCAACCTCGTCAAAAACTTTGTCGAGTTCGCGCCGCTGGGCACCGTGCTTGTCGCGCTGCTCGGCGTAGGGGTTGCCGAACGATCCGGTTGGCTGACCGCCGTGATCCGCAGCATGGTGCTCAATGCGAAACCCGCGCTGGTGACGGTGATCATCGTTTTTGCCGGCGTGCTCTCAAACACGGCATCCGAGATGGGTTACGTCGTACTGGTGCCCTTGGCCGCGGTGGTGTTCTACTCGCTTGGGCGCCATCCATTGGCCGGGCTGGCGGCCGCGTTTGCGGGCGTTTCGGGAGGCTACAGCGCGAATCTACTGATCGGCACCGTCGATCCGCTTCTGTCGGGCATCACCACCGAAGCGGCGAGGCTCATCGACCCCACCTACGAGGTTGACGTCAGCGCCAACTGGTACTTCATGATCGCCAGCACGTTTCTCATCACGGCTATCGGCAGCTTCATCAGCATCGCCATCGTCGAACCTTCGCTGGGCAAATATGAGGGAACGCCCGAGGGGATGGACGACGATTCACACCGCATGGAGGCGCTGACGCCAAAAGAGAAGAAAGGCCTGTGGCGGTCACTCTGGGCGACGCTGCTGTTCGCTGGCGTGATTGCCCTGATGGTCGTTCCGGAAGGCGCGATACTTCGAA
>JBCCCR010000021.1 GCA_039033415.1 Pseudomonadota bacterium
ATCACGTTGCCAACGTGCGAGGAGATCCGCCTGCCGATGCAAAACGCAGGGGAGTCCCGTTTTGTTGTTCAGACGCAGGCTCTCGCCGACGTGACCGGCCTGTATGACGTGGCGGTTATCGCCCGGGATGACGAGGGTCTAACTTCCCTGCCCGTGGTCACTCGCATCGAGCAGCTAGCCGGCGGGCTGCTGTTCTCGGATGGGTTCGAGGGAGAGTGAGTCCTACAATGCATCCGTCGCCACGCAGGACAGCCACGCGAGGTTGTGCTAGGTAGTTGTCTACTGCTCAGATACACACCGAGCCCTAGGCAATCGACGTGGAAATGCAGAGGATTGGCAGTCCGACCTGACACTTGGTCCTGGCCCCTGGCTTTATGGTGTTGGGCTGCTATACCACGAGAAATCTCCGTCCCAACAAATGATGAAACTGTTCGTACGTGCCGCTGGAGAACATTGAAAAGGGCAATGTGGATCGCAGCTGTGATCGTTCCTGCAACCAGCCCATAGGGTATGAATAACGACGTCCAAAATAGACCGTGAAGACTATAGGGCAAGAGCAAGTAGATGCCGAAGCCAGAAACAACCAGCTGCGTCAAAATGGCGCTTGCCGTTGCCAAGGTTTGCCATCCTGCCAGAGGCGGCTCTCGCTTTTTTCGGCTCAGAAAATGGGCACTCGTCAAAATAATGCAGCTGACGGGCGCCGACCATATCAGCACTGCCAACCCCAGGCAAAGCCAGCGGCCGACTTTTAGGCAATGGCCAGCAAGAGCAGCCGAGACTAAAAATCCAGCTAGCATAACGATGAGTGTTGTCAGCACTCCCGCAACGGCGAAGCGACAGCCGAACCGCTTGGTGTTTCTCGGCTGCATCATTGCTGTGGATCATCGACGGCTGGCTGGGCCAATCTCCCAGCCTTCCGAAACCGGCCACAGGAATCCGTCATTTGGCGCTGCTTGCTGCGCCCGAAACCGTTGTGTCCCGAGCATTTCTGGTCATTAAGCCAATCAAAGGCGCGCTCGCTCTAGCTGTTGCGGGACGTGCAATGTTCCGTTCGATTCAGCCCGAGACATTGGTGTAAACCCCAGTCGACCATTTTCAAACATGATGGCTAACTGTGCCCAGACGACAGCCGCGATATCGGGATTTGAGTAAGCATCTTCGGTGTAAGGCCCTCTAGCAATTCACCTTTCGATGAGGTCCCACTTAAGACTCCAAAGACCCCAGCTGTGCTTTAGAGAACGGCCATCGCTGCCGAACAGCGCGGTGTCTTTGTTGTAGGCAATAACGATGATGTCGCCGTCCTCCATCTCCCAGGATCCGGGAAGCGTTCCTATGTTGTTCAATGACGTGAGAGGCAGCCCGATGGTATATCCCGGTGCGCCCGTTCTCCCGGCGATCACCGCCTGCTCGCTGATGTCGTAGACGAAGTAGTCGACAGTGCAGGAGATATTTCGGGGGTTCACGTTGACGGGTTCGAGGTGAAGATTCTCCAGCACTAGCTGGGTCTGTTGGTTCAATCCGTTGTTGGCAAAGGTAAAGCCGTTGGGAACGAACTCATAGTGCGTATTGCCTGGAAGGTTTTCGTCGGGTTGGTAGGTGCCGTCGGTATCGATCACAAGCACCAGAGCTTCCCCGGGTTGGCTTACGCGATCAGTACGGTTGATGCTATCGCCGCTGTCGGTTTGAACGGCTGAACTATCCACGCCAAAGCCAAGCTTGAGTCCTGAAAAATCCGCATGTCGATCAATCCGAATTCCATCATCGCCGCTCAGCCTTGACTCAACGTAAGTCTCGAAGCTGCCGTTTTCCAAGGCGGCCAGCGCCGCGTCTGAATCCCAATCTGCCACTCCGGAGAGGCGAAACCCAAAGGTGTCGCCTTCCAAACCACCCGTGAAAGTGGTCTGACTGGCAGGCACACGCGGGTTGGTATCTGCTTCGACCAACCTTGGACGATCACCGTACATCTGAACCTGCGTTTCGTGCCAAGCGTAAAGAAAGTCCAGATGTTCATAGGTTCGAATTGAATCTGAGCGCATGGTTATGGAGCCCGAATCAACACCCGGGTCGTCTGCCTCAAATCCGCTAAGGAACACCTCATCAGCAATTCCCAGAGGGGTAATGTCACTGGCTCCCATCAATGCGGCGACGGCAAAAAAAAGTGACCTCATCGCCCTACTCAAATCCACTTCTGAAGATTCGTTCTCGTTGTGGCCCACCGCCATCGAGCTGCAGTAGAAATGCCACCAAGGCGGTCGCATCCGCAGTGCTCAGATTGTAACGGCCGACCAGGTCATGCACCTGGTTGACCTCGCCGCCCCGTCCTGAGGACGACGACGGATCGAATAAGGCTTCCAGCGTTTCCGCTCTGCCGTCGTGAAGATACGGGGCCGACGCGTGGACGCCCAAGAGAGTTGGCGTATCTATGCCCGAAAGGTTCTGGCCTAAACGATTGCCAGAGGAACTCTTCAACGTTCCAACGTCGTGCAACACTCCGGTCGCGCTATCGGTGAAGGCAGTGGCGGGGTTGTGACAACTGCCGCAGTCAAGGGCATCGAAAACCATCTCGCCGGTGCGACCCTCGTCCGTCAGGGAGCCGTCCAGACTCTTGAACGGACTCACCTCTAAGCTGCTGGCACCCAGGGAAGTGACGTAGGCCGCCAACGCGTCCAGGTCGCTGTTGCGGCCGGCGTTCGGACCTGCCAGAGAGCTTTCGACCTGCAGCGCATTGCCGTTGCCGTCCTTGATGAACCCAGTCCCGCCGAAGAAACGACGTATATCGATTTCAAAATCCTGGATCTCATCAAAGTTGGCACTCCAATGAACCCGCCCGTGGGCCATGCCAGATCGGCCTCGGAGATTGGTTGTGTTGCGCAACCCCTCTCCTCGATCGGTAAAGTCCCACGTTCGGCCGTCGTGGCCACCGTCTTGATGGCAGAGCGCGCAGCTTATGTAACTGCTTTGGCTCATTCGAGGGTCGGCGGCGTTATAAAATACCTGCTTCCCGCGAAGCACGTTGTTTCCAGGGCTTGTTGAAAGGCGTTCATTTGCCACCGTTGAAACGGTAGTAACAATAGGTTCGTTGCCAAAGCCCAAGCGTAGGCTTGATTCCAGATCAAAAATGGTCAGTGTTCGGCTGTTGAGGTTCTTGACGAACAGCCGTTGTGTCTCGGCGTCGAAGGCGAGTGCCTGCGGCGCAAGATCTGTTGACAACACCGTGCTCAGCGAGCCGGAAAACATATCGAAAACCCGGATCTCGTTTGAACCCTGCAAGGCGACAAACAGGTAGTCGCCCAGCGGGGAGAATTGGAGCGCTGAGGGCTGTGAGGCATTGTCGATATCCAGACGGTCGGCAAATACCTCTTGCCGGGTAGTTAGATCGATTTTCGAGACGATGGAACGAGATGTTGTCTCAAAGGTCAGGTCATTTCCGTTTCTAAAGTCGCCCCGGTCGATGTTGTCCTTCTTCGATGCAACGTAGGCAAACCTGTTGTCGGGGCTGATGGCTATGCCCGCAAGGTAGTTGGGCAGGCCCCGGCCCTCGTTGCCGGAATCCTCTGACGTTGTGTCTTTTTGTAAGGTCGCGGTGCTGTGAATAAGCGCTCCGTTTGTCTCGAATACGCTTACCTCACCGTGGCTGTCGGGCGAGACAAATCGGGTTACCCATAGCTCATCAACATCAGAAGGCGCCGCCATGGCTCGTGGCGTTTTCCCGACATCAATCAATTCCGCGGCTGCGGACGACATCGATATGCGTGCGATCTGACCGCTGCCCTGCAGGCTGACCCATGCGTCTTTTCCCTCGTTGTCGAAAACAACGCCATAAGGTCGGGAACCTGGAGGTAGGGCAATCTCATCCAGAAAACGCCCGCTTGTGGCATCCAATCGTTGCACCAAGTCGGAGTCGATGCAGGTCACCCAAAGTCGTCCCGTGGCGTCCAGAGCGACGCTTCGAGGGTCAATACAGACCGGGTACTCGCCAATCTTGCCCAGCGTTTCGCTATGAACCGCCGTCACCGTATTGTTGTCAGGATTGACCGCCCAGACCGTTCTATTTGAGGTGTCGACCGCGAGCTGGCTGCTGTTTGTCGGAGGCTTCGTCGCGATATCGTTGACATCAGTTGCGGTGATCACGATGGATGAGGTCTTGGCGAATCGGCCCGACTCATCCCGGACCTGGACCTTAACCGTGTAGTGTCCTTCCGAGGCGTACTCGTGCGTCGTGTTGGGGTTAGAGCTCCAATCGGTTCGCGTCGATTCATCACCAAAATCCCAGCGATATTCGAGCGCTCCCAAGCCACCTGTGGCGGCCGTCGAGAAATTGACCGCCGCTCCGATTGGGGCAGGGTAGTCCGATGCGTTCATATTCACGATTTCGACCGGGGGCGGGTCGCCAGGCCCGGAGGTGGAAAACTCGAACTGGTATGGATGCATCACGTTGCCAGACACATCCGCGATGCCGTCCAAAAGCACGGTATAGGTGGTCTCCGGCAACAGCTCCTCGTCAGGGGTGAAGTTAAGAATGTCTTTGTCGTGGACGTTTAAGGTGCCTGGTACGTCCGCGCCGATCGGCGCGTTGCTTGGAAAAACGCGGAACGTTGAGGTATTGACGGTTCCAAGATCGAGGGTCTCATGGATGATGACGCCGATTCGGCTTCTTACGTGCTGGAATCGGGCATTGGCTGCCGGGCTGTGATAGTAAACGCGCGGCGGGGTTCGGTCGGCCTCTGATTGGTGCGCGTACATTCGGAAACCGTAGGGCCGACCCTGCTCGGTGTTCTCGGCGGACGCAATCAAGTTACCCAGCGGCAGCATGTACTCGTGACCTTGCTCCGAAAAGACCGCGACCATCTCAGGGTCATTGCCGCTGTCGAGCGGCGTCATGAGATATTTCCCGTGGCCAAGGAACATGTAGTCATCCTGGAACTGCGCGTATCGCGTAGCGCCGGGCAGATCCCGGATGAACGATACTCGTTTGAGAAACGTTGGGTCCTCGAAGCTGATAAAACCGGCGTCTCTAACCCTTAGGGCGTTCGGCAGCACCATAAAGTGCTTCCAGACTGCATACTCATAGCCGGGATTACCATCGTTTTCCCATGGACGCGGAGCCATGACGTCGAGCAACGCTGGATTCGACGGGTCGCTGATGTCGTAGATCGCCGCTCCGCGGGCCTGCCCGCGCAGACCGGAAACCAGCAGCAGGTTTCCAAGCGGGGTTGGAGTCGCCACAAAACCGTGCTCGCTTAGGGTCGCAATAGTCCTCCCCGTGCGAGCGTCGCTGATTCGAATGGAGGACCCGCCGGAGTATTCATAGGGGAGCACGCTAAGCCCGCGCGCGCCGGCTCGCCCGGTGTCGTATCCCGGCGGTTTTGAACCGAAAGGAGCGAGCGGGTCTCGAACGTTCAAGAACGAGTTGTTGTTGTAGTAGTACACCGACCCGGTCGGGTCACCCGATGGGACGAACGTCACGGCGGTATGCATTTTGCCGCCGATATTGGTGCTCGCTACGCGAAGCGGATTGAATTCGTCAGAGACGTCCCACACTGAAAACTCGCCGGCAGCGTCTCCCCGAGTGGTCATGTGCAGGAAGCCGTTGATGAAGCCCATGTCGACCGTCCGCGCCTTCATGTCGCTGGGGTCAACGAACACGTTGCTGTAATAGACAGCTTCGACGTCTGAGGATGGCCGATCAATATTGCGAAAACCAGGGCCGGGCGGCACCTCGGGAATCTCGGGTCGGATGCCAGTCCACTTTTCGGTCAGGTCCTGCTGAAGGACAAATAAATCAGCCGCGGACAGCGGCTCATCAAACAGCATGACCTCACCAATCATTCCACGAAAGTGGTTGTCGGAGTTGCCGGTATGTCTGGCTTCGCCCAGGCGGTAGTTGCGGCCTTCTTGAAAGTCGATGTTGGATCCAACAGTGCCGGTCCTGGTACTTTGGTTTTTGGAATCCCACAACGTATAGGCGCCGCTAGCCGCGTCGTAGCTGATGCTGACGACAGCGGTGTCACCGGGTTGAACCTCATAGCTGCCCGCCGTGATGACCGGATTGGTGAGGCGGATACCGATGAGGTTGTCCGCACGAATTTTCAGGTGGAACCCAAGATGCGTCGTTCCCAATACAAACTGATCCCTGCCAATGAGCTCATCTACCGTGAAAGACACGATAATGGTGAATCCCTGGTTGCCCGCAGCGCTGCCCTGGAAGTTCAGGAAGTTGTCGGTTTGCTCCTGACTTAAAGCGATCAGATCGTTGCGATCGGAACCCATATGCAAGCCCGGCAACCCGCTCTCTGAGAGGATTGTGCTTGGATAGATCACGGCTCCACGCCCAGGCAGTGCGTCTAACGCGTTGTCCGAGAGGTCAATCAGACGGCTGACGGTCGAGTTGTCATCAGCTAGGACCACAGTGGCTTCGTTTGCTGCGTCAAAGTGCTGCACGGGCGCTGTTTGTGCGGTTGAAACCGACGAGGCGAACAACGATGCCGCGAAGAGCCCGGCCCAAGCTGTGTGGTTCATAAAGGGAAGATCTCAAGAGGCAGCATATCGAAGACTAGCAATTTCGTCGCAGGTCGTTTGGTGGCGTACGTCACACTGAGCACTTCCTCGCACTCCGTCACGTTTCTTCACAATTCCTCTCCGCCGGTAGGCGTTCCTTTTCGCGGGCTGAGACAAGCTATAGATCGTCAAAGCAGCGGTCAGGCAAGGAGAGAACGATGGACGGAATCGGCGCGAATCATATGCAGACCAGGCGCCGCTGGATACTGTGGGCGCTAGGCTGGCTCGCTATACCGTTGGCAGCTTCAGGCGACGTTGTCCGGTCCGCCGGTTGGCATCCCAGCTACGGCTCACCCCAATCGGCTCGTTGTGCTACGGAAACGGATGAACGCGGGATTTGCGCGGCCGGCAGCGCCTCTGGCAACAGCAACGCGGCAATCAAGGCAAGCGTGATTCAGCCCGGGGACCCTCTCAACATTTCGGGCATATGGTTCGATCCCAACGCACCGGGAGACGGTTTCACCGTGACTCAAGGTAACGCCGGAATTGTCATTTATTTCTTCGGCTACGACGCACGAGGCGAGCGTCTATGGCTGGTTAGCGACGTCATTCAAAGCGGGGTCTATGCCGCTGAACCGGTCGTTGTTGAGGTGGTTGAGGGAGACAGCGGGACGTTTGCGGTGCCGGACTCGCCCGTCAACTCCTGGGGCATGCTGACGGTCACGGCCGAAGACTGCGAACGCGCCGAATTTGAGCTGGACGGTGTAGACGGCCGGAAAGTACTAAGCGCCGTGCGTCTGGCTGATGGCGGCTCGCCCTGTGAACAAGTGCCTCCGACAACGTCAGCGCTCCCGTTTCAGGAGCTATATGATCAGGGAGTTGACCGTTACTTGGGGGTTTTTACACCCAATACGGTTCAACGCCTGGATACTGGCGTGACGGTCCACGAGTTTGATCAGGAAAGCGGCCCGCTGTGCTTTACCGGTAACCCCTATTCT
Organism: Pseudomonadota bacterium; assembly: GCA_039033415.1. Lineage (NCBI taxonomy): Bacteria > Pseudomonadati > Pseudomonadota > Pseudomonadota bacterium. The sequence goes on from JBCCCR010000021.1 coordinate 7,497, forward strand.
GTTAGCACCCGACCGGGCGCTGGAGGCGCTCTGATGATTTTCCTTCAGGGCGGTGGCGCATGCGGGCCGGGCTCGTGCGGCGCTACCGAATCCACAGGCCCGGCCTTGCCAGCCATTGGTATCCTGGACTCGGCCGATGGCGTAAACCCCACCGCAGCTTACGATGTTGGTTATGTGCCGTACTGCGACGGGACACTGTTCAGCGGTGACAACGACGTGGACAGCGATGGCGATGGCGAGGCGGATCGTTTCTTTCGGGGGGTGCAAAACCTGTCAGCTGCGCTGGACGTCATTGCTAGAACTTTCCCCTCGCCAGGTAAAATCCTGCTGGCCGGCAACAGCGCAGGCGGATCGGGTGTGCATAACGCGTTGCCCCTAGTAAGGAAGCTTTACCCGGGAGTTGCAATCGAAGTCCTCAATGATTCTGGCGTGGGGGTTCTAGCGCCAGGTGTTATCGAAGAGCTGCTTGACTACTGGAACGCGTTTTCGTCTATTCCGTCCAGCTGCAGCGGGTGTATCGGGGAAGATGGGCACCTGACAGGCTACCATCGGTACCAGCTTGCCGAGGACAGGAACGTTCGAATGGGCTTTATCAGCTCCAAACAAGACGAGGTTGTGGCAGTAGACAGCCTGATGATCAGCGGAGCTGCCTTTGAAGCAGAGCTATTGGAGGCGATGGCCGAATTGAGAGCGGCTTTTCCCGATCGATTTCGAAGTTTGATCGCCGACGGCAACGAACATACGTTTATCCTCAGACAGTTCGATTATGCCATCGGGGGCACGACGGTTCGCCAGTGGGTGACGGATATGCTGGACGGCAATGCCGCATGGGTATCGATAAGCGACTGAGTATTTCGAGACGCCAGGATTCTCCTCATTAATCGGCTGGACTCAGAGGCGAATACTATCGGATACGGTGTGTGTCGCGGGTTGTGTCGGTGTACGATTCGATGCAGGAGAACGCTACCTAAGAGCAGGAGCTTAGGCTTGAAACGGCCTGATTCAACTTCAGCGTGAACGGTCACATACATGTACTGATGATTGACGATGATGTCAGCCTGACATCGTTGTTCAGCGAGTTTCTTGCCGCTGAGGGTGGATTTACCTTTACCGCCCGTCATGACGGGAAATCGGGTGTCGAGACTGCGATTGGCCGGTCGTTCGACGTGATCATTCTCGACGTCATGATTCCGAAGATGAATGGCTTCAATGTGCTAAAGGCGATTCGAGAAGTCTCAGATACGCCAATCATCATGTTGACGGCTCGAGGTGACGACCTGGATCGCATTCTGGGGCTGGAGATCGGTGCCGACGATTATGTGCCGAAGCCTTGTAACCTGCGTGAGCTCGTGGCTCGAATAAGGGCGATCTTGAGGCGGGTTTCGGCAGAACCTCCTTCGAATGGCAACGCATCCAGGCTGGCCGTTGGAGACCTGGTGATGGAAACGGGCTCCCAGTCCGTTTTCGTCGGCAAAGAGCTCATCAATCTCACCGGCGCGGAGTTTCGGGTGTTGTGGGCGCTAGCCGAGGCGGCCGGTGAGGTGACCTCTAAAGATGTCATCGCGCGAAACGCGCTGGGCCGACGGATTATGGCCTACGACCGAAGTGTCGATGCCCACATCGCACGCCTACGAAAAAAGCTTGGGCCCCTTCCCAACGGGTTGCAGCGAATCAAGACGCTGCGCGGTCTGGGGTACCTGTACGTCACTGCTTCATGAATCACTATTTTCGCCGAATCATGTTTTCAGTTTGGTTGATTCTGCTGCTGGCCGCATTGGCGACGGTCGTCGGTGGCCGCTTCTTAAATTCCGCCAATGAGGGCTCCTCGCGGTACCACGCCGAAACGCTCGCGGTCATAACGAGAGACCTCCAAAAAACGCTCGACTCGGGTGAGCCCGCCGAGTCGCTGGCTGATCGTTTTTCCCTTGGATTCGAAAATTTCCTGGATATCTACATCATCGATAGCAATAGTCGAGATCTCATCGGACGTGAGTTGCCAGCTCCGGTAGTCGAGGTCCTAGACGATCCGGAACCATCGGGAGATGGACGAGTTCTTGTACATCCCGAAAGCGTAGACGGATACCGCGTGGTCGGCCTACTCGCGAGCCACCCCAGCCTGATACTGAAATCCCGCGATAGACCCCTGCTGTTTGTCTTGTTGTTCTTGGTCAGCGCCGTTGTTTCCTACGGATTGGCTCGGTTCGTTGTGCTTCCGATTCGCCACCTTCGGCAGGCTGGGAATCGAGTAGCCGCCGGTGATTTAAGCGTTCGAGTAAGCCATACCGTTCGAGGACGAAAGGACGACATCGCCTTGCTTGCACGTGACTTCGACGCCATGACAGAGCGCATTGACCATCTGTTGAAATCTCAGCAACGCCTCATGCGTGATGTTTCCCACGAGCTGCGCTCGCCGCTGGCCCGGCTCCAGGCTCTCCAGTCTCTGGCTCGCCAGCGATTTTCCGGTGAGGACGACACGCACATTCTCGACCGGATGGACTACGAGTCTGAGCGGCTGAACGAGCTTATTGAACAGATTCTTTCGTTTGCCAGGCTCAACGCCAGTCAAGAAATTACAAGACAAACGACGGACATCTCCGATCTGCTCAAAACGATTATCGACGATGCGCTGGTAGAGATCGGGGACAACGATGTCGGCGTGGAGTTTCAGGGGCCGGAGCGTTTGACGCTACGGGTCAATGCGGGGCTGATACACAGCGCCCTGGAAAACGTTTTGCGTAACGCCGTTCGTTATACGCCGCAGGGAAAGTCGGCGCTGGTAACGTTAACTCAGTCGAACGAGTACGCCACCGTTGACGTTGAGGACCAGGGCCCCGGGGTCCCGGATGATGCGTTGGAAAAGTTATTCGATCCATTTTTCCAGGTTGATGAAAGCCGTTCGCCGCAGAACGGCGGCAGTGGCGTTGGCTTGGCGATAGCTCGTCGCGCCATAGAGCTTCATGATGGAAAGATCAGCGCGCTCAACCGCAGCGACGGCGGGCTTCTCGTTTCCATGAGGCTACCGGTGCAACCCGATTTTGTCGGAGCGTCTTAGTCCTCAGTCCATTCGCCGACACTGGTACCGCGTCGGACAGGATGGGAGAGCGGACGTTGAGGCACAAGCTGACGGCGAAGAAATCGGCCGATGGTCAATCGGAATCGGTTGGTGAACCGGCGCCCCGTTACCAACGCGGGGGCGAAGTAGAACCGATCACATTCGAAGCACGCCTTTACCTGGTCAAAAATCCCAGAATAGGGTGTGCCAATTTTGTGTCAAACAGGCTGTTTTTCTGTGTCGTTTGGCGTCGTGTTTCAGTGAGCGGCCGCCGCTAAACGGTTGGTTTTAAATTATTTATCTGACGGAAATCCGGGTTAGAGACGAGTCGCCGAGGTTAGCGAATGCTCTCTTCAGACAGTAACAGGCCCGAATTCCACAAACTCCCCCTGCAAGTATTAGTGGATTCACACCCGAAACTCCCCACAGTCCCTCACCAAGTGTCTTTGCGATATGGTCGCCCGTCGTCAACCAAATGAGAATTACGAGACTAAGGCTTGCAGCCGAGATTGCTGTGCATTGCTCGAACCAAGCTCGTCCACTGCTACAAAGACTCATTGGAGGTCAAACAGTCAGCAGACGGTCCAGTGACCCGCAACAATTGGGTTTCCAGGAAATCTGAGTTGCTAAAATGCTGGTGGCGAGCAAGCCCGAAGAAGCGTTCGCGTCCCTTGCCAAGGCCTCGGGGCTTTGTTGTCAGTTCCGTTTTGTGTGCGGTCGCACAGCGAGGTTTGTTAGAGTGTCGACGGCGGAAAAGTGCGCCTTAGTTCTTACGCCATTGCGGTCAAATAGCTAATCTCAATCGGAACACGACCCTCTATGCCCGACCGAAACGAACTGCGCAAAGCCGGCCTGAAGGTCACTCTGCCACGAATTAAGATTCTCGAGATACTGGCTTCGAGTGAAACCCACCATCTCAGTGCCGAGGATGTTTACCGCCGGTTGTTGGAGGTGGGAGAGGAAATTGGGCTGGCAACCGTCTACCGAGTGCTCAACCAATTTGAGGCGGCGGGTTTGGTGGTCAAACACGATTTTGAAGGCGACAAGTCCGTCTTTGAACTCGACACCGGTGCTCACCATGATCATATGGTTGATATCGACTCAGGCGAAGTGACGGAATTTTACTCTGAGGCCTTGGAGCGATTGCAGCGCGAGCTGTGCGAAGAGCGCGGCTATGAGCTGGCTGACCACACTATGGTGCTCTACGTCCGTAAGAAATCCTGAGATCGACCTCGGCACTAAAACGCCAACGGCCGGATAGGGCACACACGGTTGTAGTCCGGATGTCGTGCCTTGCTTACCTTCCATGCCGGTGGCCGCGGTGGGTTTATCAGTTCGCTAGGATCCCGCAACGCTGTCAGCGTTGATCTCGATAGCGGCGTCGTCAGCAAAGTTCGAACGAACAGACCTTGGGGTGTCGGCTTTCCAATAAAATCCTTCGAGGGCCGTGAGCGCCTTGCTTCGCGCTGTTATAGCGAGCTCTCGGGCTTTGGCCTCGCCGTAGATTTTGACGGAGTAGGTTGCCCGACCATACTTACCGGGAACGGTGGGCCAGTTGGCTTCCCAGTAACTGTTCTCTCCATATGAGCCGTCGGCGCGACGATGGCGCTTGGTATAGCGACAAACCCCGGTAATGCCCGATTGATTGTTGGCCCGGACAATCTGCGCAAGTTTGTAGCGCGACATCGGTGCAACGGTCTCTACCAGATGGTCACGCCACTTTCTTGCCAGCTCAAGCGCCGTTTCCCGGCCCTCACACTTCTTGTCGTGGAAAGTCTTGACGTATTGTGTTCCGTCTCGTCTGAGGCTGACTCGCCAGCCGTAGCAGCGGCTTTTCTGATCATCAATCCGGCTTAAGCCGTACCAGCCATATTTGCCGAGTTCTGCGTTCGCGTCCTGTGACATTCATTTGCTCCGGCATTGAGATTGTGAATAGGTGCACTCGATTATACGCAAATAAGAATCATTAGCGTTAGTGTTTGCGAAGCCTTTTTCGGCCGGAGATCCTAACTAGCCCGAAACAGGTGGCACCAGCTATGTCTGCAGCCTCGAATCGCCGGATAGCAGCCTCCGACTATTCGCAAATGCCGACGCACCTTGACGCAAAAAAACCGGCGCGGAAGGGGAATTCGGCGCCGGCTAAGGTTGGCTGGCGGTCGCGATGGCAGTCCATGATCCACCATCGCTGATCCAACCTTGTCTTACATCTTGACGGGTTGCCACCGCCTCGATATGCAAATGATAATCATTGGAATTACGGTTTGCAATAAGGCATTGCGATACCAGCGGTCTTGGGGGCCAACCTTCACCTTGCCAACTCATAATCGAGTACCGCTTTCTATCCAATTGGGTGGCGATAGCATTATCTGACAATGTGTTTGCTCACGGTTTTTCTTGCTGATCCCCAAATGTCTGTTTTGAGGGGAAAGCCAGTTGAACCATGGCCGTGTGATGCGGCAGGGCAGAGGCAGGTTGAGCAGTCGAAGAAGCCCGATACCGCTGCGCTTTCAACCCAACCCTATTGGAGCGTTATGGGCATGGAGACAACCAATGCTATAGTAAATGCGAATGAGAACTAATATGGTTTATTAGATTTGTTGTGCGAAGAGAACTGGGTGGACGACCCTATCGATGACTACCTTCAGCTGATATCCGATACATCAATCCCCAGCTATTTGCGGAAGCTCGTCAGATTCATTGATCGCGCCAATGACGTGCTGCAGGCTATGGCCGAGAAGCTGCTCACTCGCGGCGGCGGCGTGGGTGATCCGCTCCGTTTTCTTGAAGGCTTTTTACGATACGGTTGGCGAGTTTCCGCTGCTGATGCATCGGTTTTTCAGCTAACCACTTCCAGGGTGACACCGAGCAGGAACTTGCGAGCTAGCACGACGTCCAGCTGTCAACGGTCGAGAAGCACCTGCGTTGCGCTCGCAGGCACTGTTTCCGATGTCGTTCTACCGATCTGATCTGATTGCCAGCTGCGTACGGTGGCGTCTGCCACTGTGCCCCGCAGGCGACATCGTCGCTTGAGCGAACCCATGGGGGCACCGTGCTAAACGATCTTTTCTAGGTTATTTTTTGATAGAGAACCCGGGTTACTAATGATTCTATCGACCCAAAAAGACCTTACGCTGACCAAATTGCGGCGCGGTTATTCATTCGTTCCTTTGCTGGTTGTCCCTTACTTTTTAGTGGTCGTTTGTAGTTTCGCAAACGCTTCGGGCGTAAGGGAGGTCTTTGAGCCGCAGGCGTTTGAAAGGTTTGCTCCGCGCACGGCGCTGGATATGGCGCGCCAGGTACCCGGTTTCCCCATTGACGAAGGGGAGTCCGAACGCGGTTTCGGGCAGGCCGACACGAACATCCTGCTCAACGGCAGGCGCATCTCCGGCAAGTCAAACGGGCCCGTTGACGCGCTGGGTCGGATACCGGCCGAGGACGTTGTTCGACTAGAGGTGCTGGACGGAGCGAGTCTGGATATAGGGGGATTGTCCGGGCAGGTACTCAATGTGGTCACCGCGACCGGAGGCGGAATCACGGGCCAATTTCGCTACTCTCCGGAGGGCAGAACCGACGACGCCCCCTTCCGCTGGGGCAATGGCTCGGTCGCGATTTCCGGTGGTAGCGACACAACGGAATGGACGCTCAACGTTGTCAGCAACCAGTCATCGAGCGGAACCGAGGGGCCTGAGCGGGTAACCGATGGAGCCGGCGCATTGATCGATTTGCGAGAGGAGCGCGCCGAAGAGTTCATTGACCAGCCGGGTGTTGCGGGCTCGTTGACGCGCGTCTGGGAGTCGGGCGAGGTATTGAATCTGTCGGCGGAAGTGAACTGGTTCATCTATGACTTCGAGGAGTTGTCTTCACGCAATCCGGTTGGCGGCATTGCGCAGACCCGCGAGCTTGTCGAGACGGAGGATGAGTTCAACTTTGAGCTTGGCGCTGATTATGAGTTTGGACTGAGAGATGGTCGCCTGAAGTTCATCGCACTACATCGGTATGAAGACAGTCCGACCGAGGCGCGAGTGCGGTTTGATTTTGTCGATGAAAGCGCCCCGGCGGGGACGGTCTTCAAACGCCGGGCGGAGGAAGCCGAGACGGTGCTGCGGGGTGAGTACACGCACAAAGCGCTCGGTGGTGATTGGCAGTGGGCTGCGGAGGGTACACACAACTACCTGGACATTGACGGCGAGCTGCAGGTGAGAGATGAGAGTGGGCTTTTGGTTCCCGCGGAGCTGCCGGGCGCCTCGTCCAGAGTCGAGGAAGATCGCGCGGAACTGACTGTGAGCTACAGCCAAACGTTGACCGAAAGACTGCAGCTGCAGTATTCCGTCGGCGGCGAGTACTCGGAGATTCGCCAGACGGGTTCCGGTGGCCAGATTCGAGACTTCATCAGACCCAAAGGGTTCGTTTCGGCAAACTGGGCTCCCTCGGATGCCCTCGACGTCTCATTGCAGCTCGAACGACAAGTAGGGCAGCTACGCTTTTTCGATTTTATCTCCTCGGTCAATATCAACCAGGAACGGGTCAACGTCTCCAACGTCGATCTGGTGCCGCCACAAAGCTGGATTCTGTCGCTACAGGCGCAGCGGTCGCTCGGCGACCTCGGGTCCTTGACGTTAAGCGCAAATTTCGAAGACATCACTGATATTGTCGATCAGATACCCATTGAAGGGGGCGGACAGGCACCGGGAAACCTGGACGCCGCTGAACGGTGGTCGGTTTCGACCAACGTTACGCTGTTGCTGGACCCGATCGGCTGGCAGGGACTTCGGCTGGATGCGGATGCAAGCTATACCGACTCCGAGGTCGCCGACCCGCTGACCGGAGAGGTTCGCCCGATTACCGATGACGACTACCTGGACTTTGAGGTGACCATTCGGCAAGACTTTTCGGGTTCCCCCTGGGCGGCGGGACTGGAGCTTTCTTACCGCAAAAACCGTCCTTCGATACGACTCGATGAGACCAGTCTCTTTCGCCCGACGCGAGCGTTTTCCAGGCTTTTTATCGAGAACAAGGACGTCTGGGGAATGACGCTGCGGGGAAGCCTATCCAATCTGAACGATCGCGGGCTCGATTTTTCGCGCACGATTTTTGCCGACCGGTTGACCGATACGGTCGATTTTCGCGAGGACAGGCTACGAGACTTCGGGTTGCTGATCGGCTTGGATATCGAAGGAAGTTTTTAACCCTCAAGCCATACTGACTTAACGCCTCGAGGTGCGCGACGGGTGCGGTTTAAAGAATCTAGGCCCCAGTTGCCCGCCAGCCCTGGCGTCGGCTGGCGGGTTCCTGGACCTGGCTGAAACCGCCGAAGGCGGAACCGGACCAGTCATTCCCGGTTTTTCTGGAGAGAGTCATCGACGTGCCATTCGAACGCCACCAGCATACCCATCAAAATAAATTAATGCAAATGCGAATCGGTTGTATTTAGATTCGTAATAAAGGTAGTATCTCTCCGGGAGCAGCGATTCAAATTTGGGAGATCACCATGCCGACAAGAATTCTTTTGAGATCTACGCTTTGCTGTTTGCTGCCGTTGGCCGCCGCTTGGCCATCGATCGCGCAGGACCAAGGTGCGTCGCCAGAAGACGCAAACAATGAATCGGATGATGTCATCGAGGAGGTCATTGTTCGCGCTCGCGCCCAGCGGCTTTATCGGGTGCCTGCCTCTGACACGGGCAAACTGATCACAGAGCCGTTGGCGTCTTCGCAGCTCATCACCAGCATCAACGCCCAGCTGATTGAGGATCAGGGCGCTCGCGATGCCCAGGATATCTACCGCAATATCTCCGGCGTGACTGTGTTCAGCTATGCGGGCGTCACCGCACGCGGTTTTCGGCAAGAAGGCATCTTTTTTGACGGCCTGCGCGGTGATCCTTACATCAGCTTCGGCGTCCCGCAGCTCTTTAACATCGAACGGGTGGACTTTCTTAAAGGGCCCGCGGGGATGCTTTACGGCCCCGGGGCGCCGGGCGGACTGTTCAACTACGTGACCAAGAAGCCCGACGCAAACGCGGAAAACCGCCTCCGCGTTGTGGGCGGTAATCGCAGCCGCTTTGGCGCTGCGGTAGATCTCAACGGCGCGATCGGCACCAACGGCGCAGCGTGGCGCGCCGCAATTTTCCGCGAGGATCGAGACACGCCGCGATTTAACTCCGGCGACGACGTGAGCGTTTACGATCTTGGCCTCAGCATTCCGCTTGGCAGCACCACCGAACTGGTGCTGCAGGCGACGCGCTACGAGCAGGATCTTGCCGGCAATCGGCTGCGGGGTGTTCCCGTTGACGACAGAGGCAACTTTCTCACCGATCGGCGTTGGAACCACAACGAGCCAACCGACTTTCTGAATCTCGAATCGGATGTGCTCCAGGCATCGCTTGAGGGCAGCATTGGCAGCAGCCTGACCTGGGACTTCAAGTTACGCTACAACGACTCCTCGCAGGCGCAGCAATACCACGAGCCTCGCGGACTGTTTGACGTCGACGGGGATTCAATCACGGATCTCACCGCCCGCGAATGGCGAGATCAGCTGCGGGAAGAAGAACAGATCAGCCTTGGCACCAACCTGGTCTGGTCCAAGAGCTTCGATGGTTTTGATAACCGCCTGCTGGCGGGCTTTGAATACTTCGATGGCCAGCTCGATTTCCTGGCGGGCCGAGCGCGAACTTCCGCCGCTTTTGTCGAACGATTTCTGGCCGGAAGTTCCTTGCCCTCGGACATCTTGCCGCTGAGCCTCCGGAATCCGCAATATGGACTGACCGATCCAGCGAGCTATGACACCGTGTTTTCGCCAGTCCGGGTGACGCAGCAGGAGCGCCAGGGGGCTTACCTCCTTAACGAGGCAACCTTCGGCAAGCTCATCTTGATCGGCGGCGTGCGCATTGACGACTATGAGGACACGATCGGCGCCGCCTCGTTTTCTGACAACGAAACCACCTTCCGCGCGGGTGCCGTGTATCGAATTCGCGACGACGTTTCGCTCTACGCTCAGTGGGCGGATAGCTATGAGCCGCAGTCCATCTCGTCGCAGAATCCTCAAGCCGGCGGCCCGTTTAATCCTACGGCTGGTGAGATGGTTGAGGCGGGCGTAAAGACCGAGCTGCTGGATGGGCGCTTACAGGCCAGCGCCGCGATCTATGAGATTGTTCGCCAGAATCTGCTTCAAGCCGATCCACTGGGTGATCCGGAGGGTGATGGCGTCGACAACTTTGTTTCGCTGGGAGAGGTCACCAGTCAGGGTGTCGAGTTCGACCTGTCGGCTGACATCACCGAGGACTGGGTGCTGACTGCGTCCTATGCGTACAACAGCACGCGAATCACCCAAGACAACGGAGGTGGTGGTTTCAGCAACAGTGTCGGTGATCGCTTCGCCAATGCGCCGCGCAACCAGCTGGGATTCTGGACCCGGTATCAGATCGAAACGCCGTGGAATTCCGTGACCGCGTTTGCCCTGGGCGGCGACTACGTCGACGACCGGGTCAGCTTGAGCGGTCAGGCGGTCCAGTCTTACACCGTCTTTGACGCGTCGATCATCTGGGAGCGCGGTCCGTTTGAAGTCTTGGCTCGCGTCGAAAACCTGTTCGATGAAACCTACGCCGCTTCGGGCTTTATCGAGAGGACCGGGCACTTTCCGGGAGATCCGAGAACCTATTTCGTCGAACTCTACTACACCTGGTAACAGCACAACGGCACGGGCAGGGCTCAAGCTTTTGTACGGCGAAGTAGCGAGCACCATGCTCGTACCGTCGTGGATTACCGCGCTCGGTCGCGGTGGCTTGACGTCGGCTCGAAGATCCAGCACCGGGAGGCGGGCGAAGCTGTGCAGGCTTCTACCTTTACCGCTTCGTCGCCTTCGTCGGACCAATGCGCCTCGGGTTGGGTCATTTCAACCCAGAGCCCGGAATTGAGCCGATAGCGCCAGCGTTCTAACTGAGCCGCTTTAAGGCGAAACGTCCTCGTAGTCTTCCAACGAGCCGAGGAAACGAGCTGAAACGGAGTGGGTTCTGCATCTGGAGCGGGTTCGGCCGCGTAGGTGATCTCCTTGATGCGCGCGGGCCCGGCCAGCGGCGTTAGCGCAAGGCTAATGACGATCAGCGTCATGGCCAGCCACCGCCACCAGCCCATGGCCCGCCAGGTCGAGAGAGCGACGTCCCGCCAGTAGTGTTTGCGCCCACTCATGACGTCGACTGTCGCGCTGCTGCGCGCCTGCCGCTGCGCCGGCGGTCAACGGTTCGGGTGCCATAGATGACAACACCGGTTAGCGACATCCCGAATAGGATCATGCCGAGCACAAACCAGGTGACGCGTACCATTAGGCCTATCCATCCTTCACCACCCCAGGTGCCAAAATGCAGCGGATCAGCGGCTTCGCCAATGCGTTGGTGTAAGCCGAGCGACTCGCCGTCATAGCTGCCTAGCTGCTTACCGCCCAGGTCCGTCCAAACAGCATTTGCCCGGTCTCGCACCAAAAGCGTCTGATCCTGACCCTGGATGACAAAAGCCGGAAGTCGCTCGGTCGGAAACCGAATCACCCGCGGGTTCAATGATGGCCGGGCCGCCCTGGCAGTTGCGATGGCCTTGTCAAGCTGGGAGCCGCTGGTACGACCTAGCTCTGCCGTTGACGGTATTGTCGGACGCGGCAAAGCTGGGGCACGGGCGCCAAGGCTTTCGACCAGATACCAAACCGAGGTCAAAGCGATGATCAAGATAAACCAAAGCGTCCATAGCCCGAGCAGACGATGGAGGTCGCCTAACCAAACGCGGCTGGAGAGGTTCCAACGAGGACGCTTCCCCCAGCCACGCCAGAATTTCTTGTAAACGACCAGTCCGGTGGCGACGGCCAACAGCAGTACAACGCCGAGCGATGACACAATCGGCACGCCGATTTGTACCGGCATCATCAGATGTCGATGGGTCTGGCGGAGAAAGCGCTGCACGTTAAACCACGACGTTGCGCCGAGATAATCGCCGGTGTAGGGATCGACCCACAGCCTGACCCGCTCAGCCCATGGAGTGATGACCTGAATCTCGGTCGCAAACCACGGATCGTGTCGCTGGATAACGGTCGCAACCTCTCCTGCCACGCCGGCGGTAAGCGCAGCATCAAGCTGCTCACCCAAGGAAAGCCGCTGTGCGGAATCGGGGGCGGTGACTCGCATTTGAGGGTTGAGTAACCAGTCGATTTCCTGCGCGAGCGTTGCGAGAGCCCCGGTCAGACTAATAAAGGCCGTAAGCACACAAAGCTTGAGTCCAAGCCACGAGTGCAGCTTGAACATCGATCGCCGGAAAGTTGTCGTTTTCTGATCGCCTTGCTTACTGGTGCTGACGGGCAGTGCGCTGGACACCAAACTTTACTCCGCAGATGCTCTCAACGCGGGCGATTATAGCTCAAAATGGTAATGAGAATCGTTCGTGATATTGCATCTTTTGGGTAGCAGTTGACTGACCGGCATGTACGGATCGTCTTTGCCACGTTGATTGACGGGCTGGCTTTACGCGGGCAAACGGTCGGCCAACGCGGCGGCGCCTTTAGCTCTGTCGGCGCCGCAACCAAATCACCCAACCGGACCAGGCCAGCAGCAACGGCAGCAAACCCGCTACGGCAAAAAGGGCTCGGCCACCCTCACCAAAAACCTCGCCGGTATGCAGACCAAAATGGCTTCGTTCCATCCACACTGCCGCCGGCCCGTGTCGAGGATCGATCAGCTGAAGGATCTGCCCTGAGGTCGGATCAAGCGTAACCAGCACACCACCTTTATACGGATCGGGGTTGCCGTCATAGGTCAGCGTTAGCACCAGCGGTTCTTCGCCCGTCAGCGGGAGCCCGGGTATCCAGGCGACCTTGCCGCCGCGAACGGCGGATTCCGCCGCCTGGATCAGTTGGCCAATCGGCTTTGGGGTACCCGACACCGGCTCCCGCGCTTGGTCAACGGACGTTTCACCTCCGAGAGCCGCCGTGGTAAGCGACAGCGATTGCGGGAACACCAGCAGTACGCCAGAAAAAGAGACCAGCAGCAGCGGCACGGCGGCCAGCAGACCGCCGACATGGTGAAGGTCGCCATGGCGAACTCTACGGCTTGCGCGCCAGCGTAGCTGAAGCGGTCTGCGAACCTTGAGCCTCGGCAACCAGAGATAGGTGCCGGTTGCCACGAACGCCAACCCAAGAAAACCCAGCACACCAACAACCAGGTGGCCTGACGATCCTGCCCACAGACTAACGTGCCCGTTTGCAAGCCACGCGAGCACTGCGCTAAAGGTTGAGCCTTTGGTATCGCTGAGCAACTCAAGATCCAACGGGTCATAGTAGGCGAGGAACGAGCGTTGGCCGCCGGTCTCAGTCTTCTGCCTGGCCCATACCTCGATCACGTTCCCGGTGTAAGCCGGAGCACCGACATAGGACACCCGCGTAGCGTCGCCATAGTCTCGCTGGACTGCCGCCGCAAGTCGGCCGTAATTGGGCGGTTGGGATCGTTGCGGTATCGAGGCGTGCCACCACTGATTGAGATCGTGCCGGTAGGCGCAGAGCGTTCCCGTCGTGCAGACCAGGGTCAGAAGCAGACCGAGCGAGATGCCCGCCCAGCCGTGTAAGAGGCGAACGAGCTTCATCAGCTTTCTGCCGGCGGAATGACCTCTGGTCTCCGGCGGCCCACTACTGCGCTCTGCCAAGCTGGCGGTAGAAGAATTGCGTGATCGCGGTGACCGCGTACGCGTAGCGATCGCCGCGGCCCTGATGGGCGTGGTTGGTGCCGGGAAACAGGACAAGTTGATACGGTTTACCTGCCTCGGCCAAACCGTCGAGCAGCTTGGCGTGCGTGGAAAAGCCAACGTTGCCATCGCTGGTTCCCATCACCAGCAGAAGTGGACTCACGAGCTGGTCAAGCTGGTTCAGGAGGTTTCCCGCCGCGTAGGCGTCGGGGTTGTCGGCTGGGCTTCCCACCACCATTTCGATCCAGGCAGCGTGGTCATGAAAATTATTTTCCGGCACGCTGGCAGAAATCGCTCGATAAAATTCCGGCGCCTCGATGCCCGATCGCAGTGCCATATAGCCGCCCCAGGAGTTGCCGTCGATTCCTAGCCGGTTCAGGTCCATCCAGGGGCGATCGGCTGCCAGCGCTTTCAGTCCAGCAACGTGATCCGCCACGACGCCTTTGGGCCAGCTTGGGACTCCTCGCATGTTGTATTCCCGCCCACGACCTGGTGTACCCGGTGCATCCATCGCCACCACGACAAAGCCTGCGCGAGCCAATGCCGCGAGCATGAGCTGGTACTCCGCCCCGGGATACGTGCTTTGGAAGCCGAAGTAGCCGCGCCCCAGGACCTGAGATTGCGGCCCCCCGTAAATCCGCTCGATCACCGGATAGGAATTCCCCGGATCGAACCCAAACGGCTTAAACAGCACACCGTGCATTGGAGTCTCGCCATCGGATGCCATGACCACAAACGGTTCTGGCTCAGACCAGTCATCTCGCAAGGAATCGATAGTGGCGGTTGCGAGGACCAGCGGCTCTCCGGTTCCGTCGGCAGCCCTTAGCTCAATCCGCGGCGGTATTCCCAGTCCGTGGACCGTATCGATCAGCCATGTTCCGTCACTCGACAGCTCGGCATTATGAAGACCTGGGCCGCGTGTCAGCGTGACCGGTTTGCCGCGTCGGCCCAACTGGCCCTTGAGTAAGTGTCGGTTGTAGGGCCGATTAGCGTCGGGCTGCGCCGAAAACCAGAACTGTCCATCGTCGCTGATGCGGGCGATGTCGCCGGCTACCCATTCACCCTGTGTCACTGGTCCGATCAGTTCTCCGTCTCGACGATACCGGTACCAATGCGACCAGCCGGACCGGTCGGAGTACCAGAGAAAATCGCTGCTCCCGGGAATGAACCTCAGATTGCGAATGCCGTTCCAGGGAAACTCCACGTAGCCATCGGAGCGGGATTCGGTGAGGACCTTGCGGGCTTCCCCAGACTCAGCATCTGCGGCCCACAGGGTCAGCTGCCGAAAGTCTCTGGTCGCGCGGTAAAACCAGATTTCCGAGCTATCGGGACTCCAGCCGAGAAACACCGCGTAGTGGTCCTTGCCGCCGCCGACCGACACCGGCGTAAGGCTGCGGGACAAAACGTCGTAAACACAGAATTGCGTAATGGGGATCTGCTGTCCGGCCTTGGCCCAGTAACGAAAATCTTTAGTCTCTGGATGCAACGACAGCCAGTCCACAATCGGCCAGGCGGTCACCTTGGTCTGGTCGTGGGTGCGCAGCGCTACCTTAGCGCTGTTGGGAGAGAAGGCCGGTCCAGCGGGCTCCATAATATCGGGCGCGAAATACCAGGGCACATCCTCGGTACCAGTGTCCGTGGCCTGGGTTAGCTGACCCGTTTGAGCGTCGCGCAGGGCCACATCGTGGTTGCTCAACGTCAGGATCCACCGGCCGTCAGCAGATTGTTCCTCACGGATCGCGTACTGAATGGGAAACTGATTTCTTGCTACGCCGATCTGGTCGAAGCGTGCCGTGTTCGACAACGGAATCTCTCTGACCTGCCGGCTGTTGATTTCAACTTCATAGCGACGGTCTCCGAACGAGACGGTGAGTTGTTGTGTGTCAAAGTCGTAATCGAGCACTCGAATGCCGGGCGAATACCCCAAAGCCAGGTGCTGACCGATTAACTCTCGAACCAGGTCAAGGTTCGCCAAGGGATTGCGGGAAACCGGTGTTGTGAGAACCACCTGCCAGATTGCCTGGGTAACACCGTGGTGGTTCTCGGCGTACCACATGGTTTTGCCGGCCTCAGGCCAGTGGACATCGAGGTCAGGGAGCTGAACCGATTCAGCCATCTGGTCAAGAAACTGTCGGGTTGCGGCCACATCAAAGGTCGGCTTAATGGCGTCGGTGGCGCTGGCCTGGTTGAGCAGCGCTCCGGCGACGACAAGCTTGACGAGACAGCCACGCAAAAAGGTACAAACAGTCATCATTGGCGACTCGGCATCGAATCAATCCGTATACTAAACAGCTTGAAGTGCATACAAAACCCTTGGGATGAAAAGACCCGGATTCGTAGGTCCTGGTTGATAGTTATTTACAGTACGATCATACTGTAAAAGCCCAGAGAATCAGTGAATAAGGAAGTAGCTTTGATTTACCAGCAGAACACGATTGGCGGTGATGTCGCGGTTTTTGATGAAACGAAAGTCTATAAGGAAGTCGGCCGACTCGATCTCGGCGGCAATTTCAAAGCTGATAGTGTCGCCCTGTCCGCTGACTATGGCGAGCTTTATGTCAACGGCTCGACTCGGATGCACTGCTGGCAGAACCCGCTGGCAGACAACGAGAGCGTGTTTGCTGCTTTTGACGCCCATACGCTGGAGGAGCGCTGGCGGGTGCCGCTGGTGGGCCAGGTGGAGCACTTTGCCATCAGTCCGGACCGTCGCTATGTCTACAACGCCCATTACGACCGAAAAATGGTGAGCCGAGTTGACACCCAGACCCAGGAGGTTACGCCGATCAGCATCGCCAACCTGGGTGGACACAAGGTAAGAGTCTCTGCCGACGGCACCCGTGTCTACGTCGGCTCTATCGTGTGGGGCTCGCTCGATGAAATCGACGCAGAAAAGATGAAATGGAAACGGCACCTCACCTTTGAAGACAACGTTCGCCCGTTTGCCCTGACACCTGATGGGAAAACGGCGTACGTGCAGCTCAGCCGGTTCCATGGCTTCAAAATTGTCGATCTGGAATCCCTTAAGGTGACCGGATCTGTGGACCTGCCCGAGCTGCCCGCTGACCATCCGGTTTCTGAAGCGCAGTACCCGTTTACCAGTGACCATGGCGCGGAGATTACGCCTGATGGGCGTCACGCTATTTTTCTGGCAACCACCGGGCACTACGCAGCTGTCTACCGCCTTCCGGAGCTCGAACTGGTCACGACCATAGAACTCGGAATGCAGCCGAGCTATCTGACGGTGTCGAAAGACTGCAAGCTGGCATATATCAGCTGCCGGGCGTCCGGCGAGCTCTACGTCGTGTCCCTGGAAAACTTTGCGATAAAGCACGTGCTGAAAAATGTCGGGGCATTTCCCCAGCGGGTCTGCGTCGATCATTGAAGGCCGACGCCGCGCCAAACCCCATTCCGCAGGATGACGTCGCGCGCTGCGGGTTAAGCTGGGCGGCCAAAGTGGTTTGCTCGGGCGTGTTTATCACGGGCCGCGACCCCGGAGAGACGTTCCGGGCAAGCTGTGCGTGGATGGCTGCATCAGAGGAAATTCTCCAGGAAGCGACCGAAAACCGAAATGTCGCGGCGCTGATGAACCTGCCGGTAACGATCGAGGTTGACCACGAGCGCCGGGGCGTGCGGCTTGAGCTGGACGGCGTGGATGCGTACGCGTTTTATCACGCAGATCAGGGATCGGTGGTCTCAAGCAAACCGCACCCTGAGCTGGCTTTTGCGCCGCAGAAGTTGAAAAGAAACCCGGAAGCAGGTGTCTTTTCAGGTTCGGTCGAAGACCCCGATCCGATATTCCAGCCGGCACTGACCCGCGCCTTTAAAAACAGCTTTCAATTCACCAACGCACTGGTTGTGGCGCATCGGGGCGAGATTGTTGCCGAAGCCTATGCTGATGGCTACGACGAAAACAGCCGCTTCGAGGCTTGGTCGATGGGCAAGAGCCTGGCTGCAACGCTGGTTGGCTTGACTCACCAGCAGGGGCTGATCGATCTCGATGAGCCGGCAGGATTCGCAGCCTGGCAGGCGCCCACCGACCCTCGTCGTGACATCCGCGTGCGTGATCTGCTCAATATGGCCAGTGGCCTTGAGTTCACTGGAAGCTACGGTCGGTCAGAAGACCACACCGTCAAAGCCGAAAACGGTCTGTGCCTCGACCACACGTACGTCTATGCCGGCGGCGTGGACAGCTTCGAGTTTTCTGTCTCCAAACCCCTCGCGCATGCGCCGGGGACCAACGGCCGCTACCGAAACTGTGACCCGCTGCTGGCCGTTGGGCTTGTACGCGAACGAGCAGCCGGTGGCGACGTGAAGGAGTTTCTTCATTGGCCGCAGCGGCATCTGTTCAACCCCTTGGGTTGCACCGACATGGTGCTCGAGACCGACCCGTTCGGCCACTTTTTGATCTCCGGGCACGACTACGGCACGGCGCGCGACTGGGCCCGCTTAGGGCAGCTTTACCTTAACCGGGGCTACTGGCAGGGAAACCAGCTGCTGGCGCCGGAATTTGTAGACTTTGTCCAGACGCCTGCTGAGAAGGCGTGGCACCACGATCCGTACTACGGCGGCTTTTTCTGCACCAACGCAACCGGCATTATCCCGACGCTGCCCAATGACGCATTCTGGATGTCGGGTGGCGGTCGGCAGCGGGTGATGATTGTGCCCTCCCTGGATCTGGTCGTTGTGCGGATGGGCCATATCGCGGGCTTTGTCTTTGATTTGGACAACACGCTCAACGAGGTCTATCGGGAAATTGCCGAAGCCGTGGCCGCCTGAGCCATGCGGAGCTCGCCAAGCCGAGCATCGAAAACCGTTATCGCGCTTTCGGGACGTCTGACGCCGGTTTCAGGCGTTGTTCAATGGGATCGTGCATCAAGATGAAAAATGCGATCGCCAGGACCGTCAGCACGAAATTCACGAGAAAAAAGCCAAACCACCCAATCTGCGCCGCCAGCAGCCCAGAAGCGCCACCTGCAGCGGCAAAACCGAGAAACCAGGTGGATTGCTGGACCGTAAAGTCCGTCCCAACCTGGCCCTCAGATGCCCAGCCTATGCGAGCGGCATAAACCACCATGCGGATAGGCGCCGTGCAGAGTGCGCTGAAGAAAATGATGCCCATGACTACGGGGGTCGTGACCGCTTCCACATGCGCCAGGTAAAGAAAGCCGGGTAACGCCATCGGTGCCACCACCAGCATTACCTTGGCCATCCGCTTTGGGCCGATTCGGGCGATCACCGGTGCCGCCAGTGCGAGTGAAAGCACGGCTCCCAGGCTGGCAGAAATGCCAATCACAATGCCGATTTGTGATAGCGAAAGTCCCTTAGAGCCGAGAAATGGGCCAATCACCGCGACCGGCATCTGCACGGTAAAGGAGACACAGAACACCACGGCCAGCACCCACCAGTTGGTCGACCGAGAGAAGAACGCCCGGAGGCGTGTGACGGGCCGAACGCTTGCGCGGTGATCGGCCGACCGGGCAGGCTCTCGTCGCAGCAGTACCGGCAGGCAGAACAGCAAGAATAGTCCGGCAGCACAAAAAAAGGCCGGCCGCCAGCCGAAGCGATCGGTCACATACAGGAGGCCGGCAAAGCCGATCAGCTGGCCAAATTCGCGGCCAAGCCAAATCAGAGAGGACCCAAGGCCGCGCTCTTCGGGCTTCAGGTTCTCAACGATGTATGCGTCCCCGGCGATCTCAAAAGTACTGTAGAAGAGCTGCTTGAGCATTAGCAGCCCGACGATCAGCGCAAGTGCCTCAAGGCTTGGACGCACCAATCCCACCGCCGCCAGGCAAAGCGCAACGCCCAGCGCGCAGGGCGCCAACCAGGACTTTCGCCAGCCGAACCGGATCGAACCATGGTTATCTACCAGGGGCGCCCAGGTCCATTTACAGGCGGTCACCAGCAGAGGCAGGGTGAAGAGGCCCAGATACTCCAGCGGCATGTCGAGCCGACGCGTGAACACCGTTGGCACCATGACTCCGGTCAGCGTGTTGGGAAGGTCGTGGGCCATCATGAGCGTCATCAGCACGCCATATTTGCGCCAGGTTGCCCCGTCTCCGGGTAGCCGTAGGCGTTGAAGCAGAGCTGTCACTGCTCAGGCCTGAAAGGTCATCAGGGGTACCCAGCCGTTGACGGCAAACAGCGTCCATCCGGATACCAGAATGAGTGCCGACGCGAATGCAAGCGGGCGAGCCGATAGTGGTTGCGTGCTCAGTGCTGCTCGCCAGAGCGCGAACACCGCCGCCAGCGGCCCCAGCAGGCTCAGCATGAGCAGGCCGATCGATATTGAACTCGGCCGACCGATCGCCACCAGCGCGTCCATGGGTGCGGTGAGCCCGAAACGAACGAAAAGCCACAGCAACATCGCCATGCTCAGGCCGCTGACCATCAAACCAAAGCTGGCGGTTCCGGGACGCTGCCAGCCGCGCGCCCAGTGACCCGCCCAGCGAAGGAGCCAGGCCAGTGTTGCACCGACCGCAATCAGGAGGGAGCCCACCAGAAGCCCGAAACGGCCGAATGCTCTTAGGCCGGAAATAGGTTCATAGGACTCGTTGCCTACCAGCACGGTTCTGCCGTCTGGGTCCTGAACCAGCGCGTAGACCGGCTCAGGATAATCGCCGACGCGGAAAGTGGTTGGCGTTGTTGGAATCAGATCAGCCGTTGGTTCGCCGGGTGCAAGCGGCTGCAGCCTTAGGCCTTCGTCGGTGGCCTCGAGCCGAACGGCTCCGAATACATGCCATAACCACGCTCGCAGTGGCATGTCGTGGCTGAAAGGCGCGTACCATCCTTCATACGTTCCCAGGCCCAGGTCCTTAGCGGGAATGGCAGGCACCGGTGTTGCCGGTGGTTCGTTACGGTAGAGGTACGCCCCCAGCAGGCCTCGCAGGCGCCAGCGCAGGCCGCCATCATCACCGTTGATGATCAGGGCAAAGCCGCGTCGGCCTCCTGGCTCGTAGCCCAGCCAGGTTTGAAAGCCCTCCGTGGAGCCGGTGTGGCCCCAGAGCAGGTGGCCATTTGCCGCGCTGAATTTGAAGGTACCCAGCGCGTAGCCGGTGCTGGCGACCCCCTGGCGGCCGGCAGCGGATTGTTGGGGTGCCCGCATTTGCTCCAGCCAGGCGTCTGCTAGCTGCAGTCCCGATCTGGAAGGTTCAGGTTCAGCGTACCAGGCGACCAGCTTTCCGAGGTCGTTGATGGTGGTCACCAGCGAGCCAGATGGGCGAATGGGCATGAGCCATGATTCAGATTCCGTCACCCCGTCGGGATGATAGCTGCTCGCCAGCGGCGGTCCATCATCCGGCGCGTTTCGAAACGTCGTCTGCTCCATGCCCAGCGCAGCAAATAGATTTTCCTCTACCCAGGTATCAAACGCGCAGGCACAGGCTTGCTCAATCGCCGCCGCTGCGAGGGTGTGTCCTGGGTTGGCGTAGCTGAAGAAAAACCCCGGCGGCCAGCGAATCGCCACCTTGCCACGCATCTCGCGGACGTAGCGGTTAATTGGGTAGTCCGGTTCGGAGGTGGCATATTCGTAGTAAGTGGATCCCTCAAGCCCGCCGGTGTGACCCAGCAGGTGACGGAGGGTCAGCGGGTGTTGTTCCTCCCAGGGGTTTTCCAGCACCACGTCGGGAGCCAGCCGGCTGATGGGTGCGTCCAGGTTCAGACGCCCCTCGGCCGCCAGCTTGATGGCAGCTAGGGTTGTCAGGTTTTTCGATAACGACCCGGCGCGCAGCCGCGTATCGGCGGTCATCACTCTGCCCGACGCCACGTCGGCGAGGCCGAAACCGCGGGCGAGGACCGCCTCGCCGTTTTCCACGACGACCACTGCCGCGCCTGGCACCGACGACGCTTCCAGCATGCTCTGGATCTTTGCTTCCAGATCGTCCAAATCGGTCGGCGATTCCTGAGCAAAAACGCAATCGTTAGCGGTACAAAGGCCGCACAGTAGCCAGATTAACCTGCTCAACCGATTCATGGCGCAAACCTCCGCGAGTGGCGAGATGCCTGAGACACCAGGTGCTCACCTAAAAACTCGACCACTTTGCGCCACGCCAGCCGCGCGCCTTTCGCGTTTCCTTGCGGCGTACCGCCATAGTGAACAAAACCGTTTTCCACGCCTGAATAGCCTCCGCTCCAGTGCATGAGATGAGAAAAAGGGCGGGGATCGTTCGGCATCCCGATACCGTGTCCGGCGTCTGCGAGGTAAACCGCCTCAAAGGAGCCGCAGCCGCGGGCCATCTTCTGCTCTAGAGCACGGCATGCTTTGGCAGAGGGCCATAGCCGGTCGTCTTCACCCGCCACTGCGAGCATGGGAATCCGAAGTTGGTTCACCGGTATGGCGTAGGGGCTGCTTTGGTCCTGTGCCACCCACACCTCCTGGAACTCTCCCCTGAACGCATAGCCTGGAGGTTGCTGCATCGCTTCAGCGCGACGCCTCCGTCGTTCAACATCCGGCGCCGCCAACGGTACTCCGGCAACCGGCGCGCTATCCAGGGTCCACATGGCCCGTGTTTCTGCCGCGAAGTCTTCTCCGGCGGCCATCTCGAAACCCGTATTCACCAGATGGCTGGGCGCCCACGCGATGACGGCATCGAAAAGTTCGGGCCATGTTATGGCACTCAGCATGGCCGCTTCGGATCCCCGCGAAGCTCCCCAAATGCAGAGCGGCAGCGAATGGCGCTGCCGCAGCCAGTCGGCTGCGGATCGAAAGTATTCCAGCGGAAGGTTGAGGCCGGACCTGGGCAGACCGGGGTACTGAAAATAAGCCAGCGCCAGTGCGGCGAAACCCTCCGCCGCGAGCGCGGCCGCGCGGCCGGGTACAACACCCCCTTCCGACCCTCCCAGCACCAGCACACTGCCGCGCGCCGGCGTGTCGCGTGGTTCGAAAAGGAGCCCGTGAATAGGCCCTCCAAGCCGGGTGACACGTACATCCGGCGCCACGCGATGCCGCACTAGGGTTTGTTCCGCCTCGAGCTCACCCTGCCGCGCCGATACCCGATAAACCAGTGGTTCAAGTGGCCCGAGCTGCGGCCAAAGTGGCTCGTGCCGGCACAACACCTCACTTAGATAGTCTCGCTGCGCCGGCTGCAGCGCCCAGTACAGGCCGCCAACATCGGCGCCGTCGTAGCTGCCCGTAGCCTCGTCCAGCCGGGTGGAGATGGCGTCGCCCGACGGAAGGAACGTGACGCTGCTGCACCAGAGTCGCTGCTCGTTATCGACGGTTTCGCAGCGCAGGCTGACGGGTTCGCCCGGCTTGAGCCGAATGAGAACTAACTCAGCATCTTCCTGCTGCAGGACCTGATCGGGTAATTTCAAGCGCAACAGAATGTCGTTCCAGGTGAGGTCATTTTCATATTGTGTGCAATTTCACGCCAAAAATATACAATTTGAACTTCCCCAGCCTGGTCGCCCAATACTCGCCGGGAATACTCTTACCTCAAAACCAGCGGAACATGACCCATTAAGCGTCAAGACCAAATATCAGCCGACTACGCGCAGCACGCGGCTTCGACGCTCACGACAGCGGAGCAAAGTCTGCTCACGTTGGGGCTGGCAGCCAAGGCCATTTGCTCAGGCATTTTTATCTCCGGCCGGCCGCTGGAGCATCTACTCGGGACCACGGTTGAGGCGCGGCTGGAGGGTCAGCCGATTCAGTTTGCGATCGATGAAGCCGCCAAGACGGTTGAGGCGAGCTTGCCCGGCGGCCTTCGCCGACGTGCTGTGTTGGCCGGAGATCAGGGCGTGGTGCTGCTCCCCGTCGCCGGCAGCAAGATTTTTTTTGAGCCATCAAAGGTCTCGTCTCGCCTTGGCGTAGCTGACGAAACAGACTGGCCGCTTGGCGATGCCCATGCCCAGGCCAAAACCATCGACAGCGACTGGGATCAGGCGGGTCTGCAAAGCGCGGCTGCGATCGCCTTCGAAAGCCATCCTGAGTCTCAAACCGCGGCTTTGTTGGTTGCGCATCGGGGTCAGCTGGTGCTTGAGCGATATGGACCTGGGATCGATTCGTCAACTCAGCTTCAAAGTTGGTCCATGGCCAAAACGCTGACCGCTATGCTGATTGGCCGCCTGGTGGAAAAGGGTGAACTGGCGGTCGATGAGCCTGCGCCGATCGCCGCCTGGCAGGGCAGTGGCGATCCGCGGCGGGCCATCACTGTTCGCCACCTGCTGCAGATGTCCAGCGGGCTCGGGTTCAGCGCCGAATGGGCGCCGGACTACGACGCTGTTGACGGCTATCCCGATCACGCCTACATGTACAGCGCCGGCATCGACTGTTTTGCGCTGGCGCTGACCCGACCGCTAACCCAGCCACCCGGCACGCTGGGCGCTTACAAAAATGGCGACACGCTCATCCTCGGCTACCTGATTCAGCAGTACTGCCGAGAGAACGGCGAGGACTATTTTAGCTGGCCTCAGCGGGAGCTATTCGATCACATCGGCATACGCAGGCTGGTGCTGGAGCCTGACCCCTACGGTAACTTCATGTCCAGCGGCAATAACTTTGGTACTGCCCGTGACTGGGTGCGCTTGGGGCTGCTACTCCTTAACAACGGCGAGTTTGCCGGTCGGCGTTTGCTGCCTGAGGCGTTTTGTCGATTGCTGCGCGCGCCAGCCCCCGCCTGGGCGGGCCGTTACTGGACCGAACCCGGGCCGGATGGCTGGGAAGATTCCATCTACGGCGGCCAGCTCTGGCTGAACCGCTATCCCCCTCAGGACGCGTGGCCGCTGCCCTCCGACGCTTGCTTTATGCTTGGCGTCGGCGGTCAGTACACGTTTGTTGTGCCGTCGCTCGACTTGGTGATTGTCCGTCTGGGTCACGTGCTTGGTGCGGACGGCACCCGGGGTTGTCTGCCCGACGTCCTCAAGAAAATTCTCAGCGCACGCCGTGGCTAGCGTTCGACTCTTCTTTGCATTGCTTGTGTGTGTGGTTGCCGCTGAGCTGATCGGCATCGTGCGAATTCCCTTGGGCGAATTGACCATCGTCCTGCTACCGCTGGTGTTCGCGTTTGTCCTCGGTCTAATCCTGAACCCAAACGTCAACGCCCGGGCCAACCGCCTGTTGGACGATAACGCAGCGAAGTCTGCTGCCCGCCAGCTGCCGATTGCGGTGATGCCGCTGATTGCGTTTCTGTCCGCCTTTATAGGCCCCAACCTCGAGGAGATATCCGATGTGGGCGTTGCCCTCGTGCTGCAGGAACTGGGCAACCTCGGCACGATGCTGATTGCGCTGCCTGTTGCGGTAGTGGTTTTTCGCATGGGCCGTGAGTCCGTCGGCGCCACCTTTTCCATCGGCCGCGAGGGCGGGTTGGCGTTCATCTACGGCCGCTATGGCGGCGACAGCCCGGAAGCCACGGGCGTCATGGCCGTCTATGTTTGCGGGACGTTTCTCGGCGCCGCCTTTTTTAGTTTTCTTCCGCCATTGATCGCCTCGCTGGGCTGGCTGGATCCGCGTGCGCTCGCCATGGCCTGCGGCACCGGCAGCGCCAGCATGACCGGGGCATGCTCCAGCGCGCTGGCGTCGAGTTATCCGGAGATGGCCGATCAGATTGCGGCGCTGGCTGCCACCAGTAATTTAATGAGCGGCCTTTCCAATCTGTTTGTGATCATATTCATCACCCTGCCGCTGACCGAGTGGCTCTATCGTCAGCTCACGCGGCGTCGGCCCACGCATGGCTGAGCCGCGCAGATCCTTAACGGAGCTGTGGATGATCGGGCGGACCACCGGTCTCGTCCTGACGCTCACCTGGGCGGGACACCTCGGAGCTGCAGGTTCCGAACTAAGCTTCAGCGGTGCGTTGGCGGTGCTGCCCGGTCTGCTGCTCCTCGGTGGGGCAGTGCTGATTGGGTATGTCGTGGCCATTGCCATCCCAACGCGGCTGCCAGACCTGTTCTGGATTTCCATGGTCACAACGCTTGCGGGTCTGCCGTTTGTCCCTGGTTCCGAATGGTTTCTAAAAAGCCTTCAGCCTCTTAGGTTTGTTGCGATGATTACGCCAGTGCTGGCGTTCGCCGCGCTGAGTCTGCGTCGTCGCGAGGTGACGTTGTTTCGCGCCACCGGTTACAAGATGATTCTCATATCCTTATTGGTCTTTTTGGGAACCTACTTCGGTTCCGCCATTGTGGCTCATGTAGCGCTCCAGCTGACTGGTTCCTAGTGGGCCGCGTCATGCGGCGGATTTCCAAAACCTAAAACACCGTTCCTGCCGAGGCTGGCTGCCGAACACCGACTCGCGGTTTTGGTGCAGCAACACCTGGCTGCGCCGCCTGCTTGCTTGCAAACGACGATCGCATTGACCGGCCAGGCTAACTTCGAAATCTCCCTTGGATGCAATCGACTATAGGTTTGTATATTATTTACAGTACGATCGTACTGGAGATGAGGAAATGAGGCGATTCGCATTCATCGGGGTGGGCGCATTGCTGCCTCTTGCTGCGCTGGCGCAGGATCCAGCGCCGGATACGACAGATGGGGCACAGGAAGAGCTTCTGGACACCATCATTGTGCGTGGCGAGAAGATCGAACGGAGCCTGCAAGATACCGTCACCAGCGTTTCGGTGGTGACCCAGCAGGATATCCAGGACCTCAATATTGTCGATATCGAGGACGTGCTCCGGCGCGTTGGCAACGCGGGATTTGTAGCCACCGGCAGCGGCACCAATGAGCAGTTCACCTTGCGCGGCGTGTCCTCACAGGGCGTAACGGCAGGGACGAACACGCCGGTCTCTACGCTTTATCTGGATGGTGCGGTGATCCCGAACCAGGCGGCTGGGGCGGCAATTTCCAACGCCTGGGATGTAACCCAGATTGAAGTGCTCCGAGGGGCGCAATCGACGGTTCAGGGCAGAAACTCATTGATTGGTGCGCTGTTTGTCCGAACGGCTGATCCAACCTATAGCTGGGGCGGCCGCGCACGCGCGACTTATGGCACCGATGGTAACTGGGAAACCTCGATCGCCGTCGGCGGGCCCCTCGTGGAGGACGAACTGGCGGTTCGTTTCACGGCCCAGCGCCTTGAAAACGATGGATTTGTGCGGCGCCTGGACGGCAGCAACGGGGACGAGGAAAGCAGCACTCTGCTCCGCGGCAAGTTACTTTGGGAGCCGGCGGGGATCCCTGGGCTCGAGTGGCGGCTGACGGCAACCTTAAGCGATGAGGACGACGGCAGCGCGCTGGTGTCTGCGGCTAACCCGGGCGATCGCATCCAAATCACCGACGTGGCGGCAGACATCGAGCGCGATCTTGCCGTGTTCAGCAGTGAACTCAACTATGAAATCAACGATCAATGGATCTTCACGTCCCTGAGCTCCTACGCGGATCTCGAAACGGATGAGATCAATGACTTTGATGGCCTACCGGCGCTGGGCTTGCCGATAGCCCCGACTCGTCTGGATCGGCGGGACGAAAAGGACTGGCTGCAGGAGTTTCGTCTCCAGTTTGACAACGGTGACAATCTGCGTGGCCTGTTTGGTTTCTTGTACGCCGAGCGTCAGGCGAATGCTGCGACCCAGGTCAGCCAGGTATTTCCCGTCCCTCCGCTAGACCTTCGGCTGCTGGGACTGGATCAGGTATACCTCGGAGCCCTAGGTATTCCTACGCCGCCGACCGTGCCGTCCAATCTCGCCGACCCGCTGCTGCTCGGCACCTTTTTGCCGTTGACCACCGATTTCACCTTTGCACCCAAGTTCGACACGCTCGCGCTGTTTGCGGATGTGGAGTTTGACCTGACCGATCAGTGGACGGTTTCAGCGGGCTTCCGCTATGAGCAGGAGGACGCCAGCTTCCGAGGCACTCAGGTCAATCGGCTTCTGGAACAATCCGACATTCTTGCCGTGACGAGCGGTAATCCTGGGCTTGCGCCCGCGATCGCGCAGGGGCTTGGCGCTCTGGGAATCCCAGGCCCGCTCGCAGACGCGGCTGCGGGACCCATCGCAGGCTTCTATCCCGCCTTTGCTCAAGGGGCGCTGGCAGCGGCCTTTGGCAATCCTGACCCCTTAGGATTGGTCGATATCAGCCAGGAGGACGATTTCGATGTCTTCCTGCCGAAGTTTGTCGCCCGCTATGAGGTGAATGACGACATGTCGCTCGCGTTTTCTGCGCAGCGCGCCTATCGGCCTGGGGGGCTGGGTATTAATCCAGTCCAGTCTTTCATTTACTCAGTCGATACCGAGTTTGCCTGGAACTATGAACTTGCCTTTCGCAGCACCTGGATGGATTCCCGAATCGTGTTCAATGCCAACCTGTTCCTGATCGACTGGGAAGATCAGCAGCTGGAGGTGCAGCTGACCCCAACGCCGCAGGATACGGTAGTGCTCAACGTCGGGGAGAGCGAGCTCTGGGGACTGGAGGCGCAGCTTTCTGCGCGCGTTACCGACAGCCTGCAAGTCTTTGGCACGCTGGGGCTGCTGGACACGGAGATTACGGACGATGCCCGGATGCCGGGGACGATTCCGACGGGGAACAGCCTGGTCGGAAACGAGTTTGCGTTTGCGCCCGATCTTACCGCCAACGTTGGCTTTACCTACAATCCGGTCGGGCGCTTTTCTGCAACGGTCGACGTCAACTATCAGTCTGACAGCCAGCCTTTGCTGCCTAACTTTATCCTCGGCCGTGAAAACGATTCGCGAACGACGGTCAACGCGCGGTTGGGCTACGACTTCACAGAGTTTTCGGTGTTCCTATTTGGCTCAAACCTGCTGGATGAGGACTACTTCGTCAACGCGGAGGCCGCCGGCGGCGCGGTGGTCATGGGCGACCCCCGCGTCGTAGGTGCCGGCGTCACGCTGAGTTGGTAGCGCGAGGGCACAACCTGGGAGACGCGCTGGAGGCCGACGCTCGGAATTTGCTGGGACCGGCCCTTGCGGGTGGTGGGGGCGCCGCTATCAGCGTCTCTCAACAAGGGCGCATCAGGTTATCGAGCGGCTTCGGGTGGGCAGATACGGAGACGGCACAGCCGTTCACTCGCGACACGCGATTTCGCATCTGTTCGGTCACTAAACAGTTTGTCGCAACACTCATTGCGCTGGCGGCGCAGCGCGGCCTGCTCGATTGGGATCAGCCGATGGCAGATCATTTGCCCGCTTACCGTGACGATGAATGCCAGCCGACGCTGCGCCATCTGGCCAGTAACCAAAGCGGCATCTGTGACTATTGGTGCCAGGCGATGCTAACCGGTGCGACGGCCGATTCGACGTTTCGTAGCGAGGACGCACAGCGCCTGCTGAAACCGCCGCTCAGCTTTATGTTCCCGCCGGGTTCCGCGTTTGCGTACAGCAACACCAACTTTGCGCTGCTGGGTAATGTGGCGGAGCGCGTCTACGGTCAGCCGCTCAGCGAGATCCTCAGGGACGAGATCTTTGAGCCGCTGAAGATGAATCGCAGCTTGCTGGCTCCCGTTACGAGCGCGAAACTCGAGGGCCTGGCAACCGGCTATGAATACGCACCGGACGGCCGCCGAGTTCCGTGCACGGTCGATATCGAATGGTTTGGTGATGCGGGTATCGTCAGCACGCTTGCGGATCTGGAACGTTGGAACCAGGTCTTCGAAGAGCCGGAACATCCCTTAAACGCCGCGGTGCGTTCGCTGACGGAACCCCTCCGATACACCGACGGGCGTGTTGCTCCCTATCGGCTGGGGATTCGGGTTGGCCAGCTCGATGAAGACACGACTGAAACCCACCACGGCGCGCTGCGCGGTTGGCGCATGGTTCGCCTGCGCCTCCCTGATCAAGCCTTAAGTGTGCTGGTCCTGTTTAACCATATGTCTGACCCAGGGCCTATCGCTGAAAATCTGGCGCGGCTGGCGCTGGGGCGGTCAGTTCGATCGCCGGAACAAACGGTGATGGGCGATTCGAAGCGGTGGTTCTCTTCCAACCAAAAGCTGCTTGTGGGGATAGGTGAGCAGCACAACCGCCGTGAGGTCTCGTGCGGCGGGCGCACCGACAGACTGTTCGCTACGGACGATGCGTTAGTTTTTGAGTCCCCCAGCCGGGACGTTGAGCTGAGTCTTACCAAACCGCCTTCACTGCTTTACCGGGCGGATAACCATCGTTTGTCGTTGGAGCCAGTCGTGGAGACGCCGGCTGACCGCTATGACTATCTGGGCAGCTACCACTCCCCGAAGCTGGATACGACTGTCCTTGTGGAGTTCGATCGGACGATTCGATTCCTGGGTCCTCTCGGCAGTACACCTGCGTTAAAGGTCATACCCGTCAGCGAAGACCTGTGGCTTCTGCCCTGCTACCGAGCGCTAGACCATCACCCCCCGGGAGAATTCACGCTCAAGTTTGAGCGCACCGGTCAACGCGTCACCTCCCTCAGCATCAGCTGCTGGCTCGCCAGGTCAGAGGTGTTTGTTCGCCGAAGTGGAGATGCTGACGACTAAACCTGATTCGTATACAAAAATATTAAATTTGTATGCGAGAGTTGTTCGGAGTAGCATCAGAATGCGAACGATTCCCATTGAGTACAGGAGCTGACCATGCCTCATCAACCGAATCCGCCCGCTCTAGCGGGTATTTTGCTCGCCCTATTCACCGTCGACGGCGCCGTTGCGCAAGATGACGGGACGCTAGATGAAATTGTGGTCTACGGCGAAAAGTCCGCGAAGACCCTTCAGGACACTCAGGCCAGCGTTGCCGTTATTACGGCGGACGATATCGTGCAGCGAGATATTCAAAGCTTCCGGGACGCATTTCGGCTGTTTGGTAACGTGATTGATGCCGACTGGGCTGACGCCGGGTTTGTCATCCGTGGTGTGAATAGCGAGGGCCTGACACCGGGCGGGCAACCGCTGGCGGCGATTTATCTCGACGGCGCCCAGCAGACGGTTCAGGGGGCCCGACGAGGCGGGCGTGGTCTTTGGGACGTCCAGCAGGTCGAGGTGTATCGGGGCCCGCAGTCCACCTTAAGTGGCCGCGCTTCGTTGGCAGGCGCGATCTATGTACGCTCGAAGGATCCCACTCAGGAGTGGGACTTCCGGGCGCGGATTACGGGCGGATCGGACGATAATCGGGAAGGCGCTATCGCTTTCGGTGGACCGATCAACGACATTCTGAGCTTTCGCATTGCCGCTGAATACCAATCCCGGGAAAGCGATCTGAACTATCCGGGCTATGAGCGGTTCGTTCGCTTCGATAACTTTATCGAAGATGAGTACAAGAATATTCGCGGTAAGCTGCTGGCCGACTTTGGCGACACGCGTGCGCTGTTGACGATCTCCACAGCCGAGGACTCACCGCTTTACGACGATATTGCCGGCCCGGGTCTTGGCTTCGAATATAGCGAGCGCCGCGGTGATCTGAACGCCTCACTGCCGTTTTTTCAGGAAAACCGTGAAGCTGACAACGATACGGCTTCACTGGAAATCACCCATGACATGGGCGGGCCGCTGACCTTCACGTCGCTCACCTCCTACAACCAGACAGACCTTGAGGTGCCCTCCATCAACGAAGGTACGCCGGGCGAGGTGTTTACGACGCTGGGGTTTGATGACCAGGAACTGATCACCCAAGAGTTTCGACTCAACAGCGACGGGGAACGCAACTGGGTAGCCGGCTTTTACTATTCTCAGGAAGACACCACCAGCTTCCGTCGCCGCTCGACCTTTTTTGGTGGCGGCCGGGAGGACGTTTCCAATCAGACCTTCGATCTGAAGAACTACGCCCTGTTTGGCGAAATCAACTGGCCGTTTGCCCGGGACTGGACCGCCGTTGTTGGTGGCCGCATCGATCGGGTTGAGACAGACGCCGACATCAGCTTTTCGCGGGATAATTTCAACCCGGAGGCGGCCGATATTTTTGTGACCGGTCGTTCAGAAGCCAATGAGACAAATTTCTTGCCCAAGGTTGGGGTGGAATGGGAGTTCGCGGACGACCGCTCCCTGGGGCTGACCGTTCAGCGTGGTTTTCGCATTGGCGGCGCGGGCGTCGACTCTGTTGACGGTACGCCGTTTGAATTCGATGCCGAATACACCTGGACGACGGAGCTGGCCTACCGCAGCGTGATCGCTGACGGTCGAGCGACCCTCAACGCGAATGTGTTTTATACCGACTGGGAAGACCAGCAGGTAGAAGTGCAGCTTGTACCCGGCGACTTTACCTCGGCGGTGACTCTGAACGCGGGCGAATCATCGCTCTATGGCGCTGAGCTGGAAAGTCAGATCACCTTTTCCGACAGCCTGACGGGGTTTGTCTCGCTGGGGCTGCTGAACACGGAGTTCGACAGCTTCGTGAGCACCGCTGGCGATTTTACGGGCCTCGACTTTCCCGAGTCGCCCGACCTTACCCTGGCCTTCGGGCTGGATTACAACCACAACAGCGGCTTTTTCACCGGCTTCGACGCCAAGCACGTGTCGGAATATCTGGCGCGCGACCTGCAAAACGCGCCGGTTGATGAGGTGGGCGATTACTTCGTGGTGAACCTTCGAGCCGGTTACCGCAACGATCGCTGGACGCTGACGGTATTCGCCGACAATGCCTTTGACGAAGAGTATTTCGTCTATCGAGATGTGATCGGCGACTTCGACTGCTGCGCCTCGCTCGGGCTGCGCCGGCTCACCGGCGCCACGCTCACCTTCAACTACTGAGCACTCGACTGATCGCAACACCCAGAAAACTGGCGACTACGTAGCCGAACACGCCGCACAGCACCGCGGGACTGACGAGTCCCGGCCAACCCCGACTCGCCGCCATGCCGGCGGCGGGCGCCGGACCGAGCACGCAAGCGTTGGAGGCGACAATCAGGTACTCCAGAGGCCAGCCGAAGAGTCGCCCGGCAGCACCGAGAATGATCGCGTGAAGTACAACAATCACTGCCGCAAACGCCAGGAGCTGCATCGCTGAACCGGTGAGTGCGCCCAGGTCTGCACCTGCGCCGATGACAAAAAAGAACGGTAACAGGAGCATGGACCCGATCGGAAAAGCACCCGACATCGCGGCAGCCTGCCGGGGAAAGAGCGTCGCCAGGACCACCGTAAGCAGCGTAATCCACAGGAGCTGCATGGAGTAGCCGCCGCTGGCCCAGTCGAACAGGTAGCCCAAACCGCCGATCACGCCAGCCGCCACCAGCGCCAGGAAAGTACCCGGCGACAGAACTTTAGCCGCTGGCTGTTGGTCTTGGGTAACGGTTTCGGCGTGTACACCGCCCCGCGCAAACCAGCGGCCTAGAGCCTCATTGCCCGCCGCGACACCAAGCAAACCGAGGTAAATCACGCTAATCACGTTGTCGGCTGCCAGCGCCGCGCCCAGCGTGTCCGAAGCGGAAAATCCGGTGAGCTGACTGACGGAGACGAAATTCACCGAACCGCCGATGTAGGTGGCGGCAAAAACCCCGGCCAGCGCTCCTTGCTCTGGGCCCAGGGACATCAGGGCCGTCGCCACGATAACGCCAACCATGGTTGCAACGGCACCGGTGCAAAAAACTACGAGAAGGCGTCCGCCGTCGCGAGCAATGCGCTTTAGGTCCGCCTGAACGAGGAGCAGGGGAATGGCAAGCGGCACCAGGAAGGCTGCCGCCCACGTATAGCTGGGGTGCCCATGGGGAACGACATTCAGATTGGCGAGCAACGCGGCCAGGATCAGTACCACCATGATGGGGGACAAGAGCTTTCCGATCCGAGTTTTCCCGAGCTGCCAGCTTAAGCCGCAGGTGGCGAGCATCATGATCGGCACTGCCCAACCCATGCTCAGGTGTCCGGGTTCAGCGCAGTCACCTTGATTGGACACGCGAGGGTCCGCTGACCCGGCTCCCCACGCGGCACGCCGCGGTGGCGCATTTGCGGGTCGGCAAAAGCCTCCTCAAGATTGAGGACCGGCGTTGCGCAAGCATCGATGGTCAGCAGCCGCTCGGTCCAGTAGTCCCGCGGCTGGCTCCGAAATAAGTCGGTCAGTGCAGCGCGAAGCGCCGCACCCTGCTCACCCCGCCCGAGGGGCAGCTGCATCAGGTCCGGTCGCTCCACCGCCTGGCAAAACGCTAGCCAGAACTTTGGCTCGAGCGCGCCGAGGGCAAAACAGCGCCCGTCGGCACAGACGTAAACGTCGTAGTTTGGCAGGCCGCCGTTTAGCGCTTCGTCCCCGCGCCGCGGGATTTCTCCTGACGTATTCCAGCCAGCTACCGCCACGGACAGCAGGGCCATGGATGCGTCGGCCATGCCAACATCCACGTGACTGCCCTGACCGGTCGTTTTAGCTTTCAGCAGCGCTGAAACGACGCCAAGCGCAAACGTCAGGCCCCCGGCGGCCTGGTCGGCAAGCTGGATGTTGATGAGGGAAGGCCGCTCCTGATTGCGCCCAAACTGATCCAGTGCGCCGCTGAGCGCAAGGTAGTTCAGGTCGTGCCCGGCGCGGTTCCGATAGGGGCCTGTCTGACCGTAGCCGGTGAGCGAACCGAGCACGAGGGCCGGGTTGATCTTGTGCAGGGCCGGCAACGCGAGGCCCATCGCCTCCAGTACGCCCGGGCGAAAAGACTCCAGCAGCGCGTGGGATTCGGCAACCAGCGCACGCAGTTCTTCAAGACCCTCTTCCGAACGAAGATCCAGCGACACAACGCGCTTTTGGGAGTTAAGCAGCTGGTACAGCGCGGGGTTGAGGTTCCGCGCGTAGTCGCCGTTCGGTCCGGACTCCACCTTGATCACCTCGGCGCCCAGACTGGCCAAGTAGTGCGTGGCGAAAGGCCCAGGCAGCAGCCGGGTAAGATCGACGATACGAATGCCGGACAGAGGGCCAGCGTTGGTCATGACTGGCCCTGGTCGCCGGGCCAGGCAGGCCGGGGCGGTTTCTCGGGGAGCTCATTGCGCAGCTTTAGCTGGCTCGACATCATTTCGATCCACAGAGAGATAAAACGGTCAAAGTAATCGGGCTGGTCTGCCAGCGGCAGGTCCATGGCCATGCCCCGAAACAGCCACTGTGTCAGCATCACCAAGTCGGCCGGATCCTGTGTTCCCTGGCCTTCAAAGTAATGTCCCGCGGATTGGCGCAGCGTGGTGACGTAGGCCATCGCTAACGGGTGAAAGATTCGCGCGAGCGTGTCGTCGGAGCGCGAGGCCACCGCGAGTTCGATGAAGATGTCCGCTTCCGGTTGCTTGAAAACGTCCTGCCACGCCGCCCGGAACATCCGTGCCAGGGTCTCGCGTTCGCCAGAGGTGCTTTGTGTCGCCTTTCCGAGCCGGCGATAGGCTGCTCGCATCAGCTGCTCCGCTGCATCGCGAAAAAGATCGGCCTTGCTGGGGTAATGATGCAGATAGGCGCCGCGGGATACCCCTGACTCTGCCAAAACTCGACTGACGGTCGTGCCGGCGTAGCCGTGCTGCTGGAGGCAGCGCAACGTGCCCTGGATGATCTTTTCACGCGTCTCTCGACTTCGCTCGGCCTGAGTTCGACCGGCGGGTTGGCTTGCCGACATGTGCGTTCTTTCCTCTACCTTTGCCCGAAGCGTCGCCATCATACCGTTGACCGCACTGCCGGGATTGCGGAATAATACAGTACAACCGTACTGTAAATAAATTCGATGCTTCCACGATCCCTGTTTTCTGAAGAACACGACGCTTTTCGCGATAGCTTTCGCCGGTTTCTCGATGAGCGCGCTGTACCGAAGCACGCCAGCTGGGAGGCGCAGGGCCATGTGGATCGCGAAATCTGGCGTGAGGCCGGCGAAGCGGGTGCGCTGCTCACCGCTTTGCCTGAATCGGTCGGCGGCTCAGGTGGGGATCGACTGCACAGCGCCATTGTGCTGGAAGAGGTTGCCCACAGCATGTCCAGCGGACTCGGGTTTTCGGTGCACTCCGACATTGTCGCTACCTACATCCACAAATACGGCAGCGCGGCTCAGAAAGCGGCTTGGCTTCCCAAAATGGGATCGGGCGAATGGGTCGGCGCCATTGCCATGACGGAGCCTGGCACCGGGTCGGATCTTCAGCGCATCGCCACCACGGCGGTCAAAGAGGGTGACGAATACGTCATCAACGGCAGCAAGACGTTTATCACGAACGGCTATCACTGTGATTTGGCCATCGTTTGTGCCCGCATTGATGACGGTAGCAAGACCGAAGGCAACAACATTACGCTGTTTGTCGTGGAATCGGCCGCGCCGGGGTTTTCCAAAGGCCGGACGCTGGACAAGCTGGGCATGAAGGCCCAAGACACGGGTGAGCTGTTTTTTAGCGATCTCCGGGTCCCGGCTGATCACATCCTAGGCAGTCCAGGTATGGGCTTTCCGATTCTGATGGCAGAGCTTGCCTGGGAGCGACTGATGATTGCGGTCGCCTGCGTGGCCGGTGCCCGCCGGGCCTTTGAGGAAACCGTGAAATACACGCGGGGCCGTGAGGCGTTCGGCAAGCCGCTGAACCGCTTCCAGAACACCCGCTTCAAGCTTGCCGAGATGAAAACCGAGATTCAGCTTGGCCAATGCCTCGTGGACCGATGCCTTGGCCTGGATCTCGAGGGCAAGCTGCCCATCGACGCCGCGGCCAGCGCCAAATACTGGACCTCGGAAATGCTCGGACGCGTCGTCGATGAGTGTGTGCAGCTGCACGGTGGTTACGGCTACATGATGGAGTATCCGATCGCCCGCTGCTATGCCGACGCGCGGGTGCAGCGCATCTACGGCGGCACCTCGGAAATCATGAAGGAAATTGTGGCGCGGTCGCTCTGACCGGCTAAAAGGGAGACTCTCTTGCACGCATATATTATTGACGCGCTGCGAACCCCGCGTGGTCGCGGCCGCGCTGACGGCGCGCTGAATGAAGTGCCGCCAGCCCAGCTGGCCGCAGGCGTTTTGCGCGCGGTCGCCGATAGGCATCACGTCGGCGCCAACCAGGTTGAGGATGTGGTGCTGGGCATCGTTGAGCCGATCGGCGACCAGGGAGGGAATCTGACTCGCATCGCCGCACTTGAGGCTGGGCTGGGCGAAGACGTTGCCGGCATGCAGATCAACCGCTACTGCGCTTCCGGCCTTGAGGCCGTTGCGACCGCCGCCAGCCGAATTATGGCCGGCCAGGCAGACCTCACGATCGGCGGCGGCGTTGAGTCAATGAGTCGGGTGCCGATGACCGCGTCCGGAATTCCGATGGCGCTCGACGCCGATCTGGCAATGCCTCACTACATCGTGCCCCAGGGTATTGCGGCGGACCTGATGGCGACCAAATTTGGTTACAGCCGAGCCGACGTGGATACCTATGCTGCCGCTTCGCAGCAACGTGCCGGGGAGGCGTGGTCAGAACGCCGCTTTGATCGTTCTATCGTGCCGGTGCTCGACGAAAACGGACTCACCGTGCTCGACCGTGACGAACTCGTGCGGCCGGACACCACGCCAGAATCACTGGGTCGCCTCAACCCCGCGTTTGTCTTGATGGGTCAGATGGGCGGAATGGATGCCGTGGCCATTCAGAAACACCCTGACGTCGAGCGGATCGAGCACGTCCATACCGCCGGCAACTCCAGCGGCATCGTTGACGGCGCAGCGGCCGTTCTGCTGGCCTCCGAAGCGGGCGCCAGCCGGCTCGATGCGAAGCCCCGGGCTGTGATTAAGGGGTTTACCGTCATTGGCACCGAGCCCTGCATTATGCTGACCGGCCCGGAGTCTGCGACGGAACGTCTTCTGAAACGCCTCGGTATGGCGCCGAGTGACGTTGATCTCTACGAATTGAACGAGGCTTTCGCCGCGGTGGTACTGCGCTTCATGGACGAGCTGTCTCTGGACCATGACCGAGTCAACGTCAACGGCGGTGCCATTGCGATGGGGCATCCGCTGGGCGCCACCGGCGCCATGATTCTGGGCACGCTGCTCGACGAGCTTGAACGACGGGACCTCGAAACGGGCCTTGCGACGCTTTGCGTCGGCGGTGGGATGGGCATCGCTTTGGTGATCGAGCGGGTGGCGTCGTGAATAGGCCGGCGATTACAACGGAGACGGTTGACGGCGTTGGCGTCCTGACCTGGGATGATCCCAACCGGCCGGTGAACTGCCTGTATCGTGACGTGCTGCTGGCTTTTGACGAAGCCCTGGCGGCCTTGCTGACAGACGACGCTGTGAAGGGCGTGGTGATCACCAGCGGTCAGGACAAGTTTATCGTCGGCGCGGATATCTCGGTGCTCACGGAGATTCGCAATCTACCGCCAGAGGAAATCCTTGCGCAGAATCAGGAGTTGACGCAGCTGTTCCGGCGGATGGAAACCCAGGGCAAACCCCTGGTAGCGGCGATCAACGGCGACGCCTTGGGGGGAGGGCTCGAGCTGGCCATGGCCTGTCACGCCCGCGTGGCCGCTGCGGATGTGCCTCTGAAGATGGGGCTACCGGAGGTAATGCTTGGCGTGTTGGCCGGTGCCGGTGGCACACAGCGGATGCCACGGCTGATCGGCGCGCAGGAGGCGATCAAGGCCATGACCAGCGGTGCCAATATCCGGGTGGAGAAGGCGCTGAAACTGGGGCTCATCGACGCTGCGGTCGATCGCGACGCGCTGGTGAACCGCGCTGCAGAGATGATTCGCGCCGGTGAGGTGAAGCCCAAGCAACCCTGGGACCAGCCGGCCTGGCGGGCTACGCCCGAAGTTGATTCGCCGGAATGGGTTCAGACGTTTGGCGCTGCGGTGGCGCTTGTGCGTGGGCGAACGCACGGCAACATGCCGGCCCCGCAGGCGATCCTGAGCTGCGTCTATCAGGGGCTGCAGCTCCCGATCGACAGCGCGCTGAAATACGAAGGCCGGCAGTTTGTGAAGCTGGTCCGGTCCGACGTCTCCAAAACGATGATCCGCACGCTGTGGTTTGCCCGAAATGAAGCCAACAAGCTGGGCAAACGTCCTCCAGGAATTGATCCGTCAGACCTTAAGGAGGTCGGTGTCCTGGGCGCCGGCGTAATGGGGGCCAGCATCGCTATCTGTGCGGCGGAGGCCGGCATGCGTTGCTGGCTGGTGGATGTGTCGCAGGAGAACGCGGAAAAAGGGAAAGACTACGCTCGAGACTACTGGCAGCGCCAGGTCAAGAAAGGTCGGCTTGCCAAAGCAGCTATGGAAGAACGCCTGGAACACATCCGGCCGACCGCTGACTATGCCGACCTCAAGAACGCCCAGCTTGTCATCGAAGCGGTTTTCGAAAACCGCGAACTCAAGGCCAAAGTCACCGCGCAAACCGAGGCGGTCACGAGCTATCAATCGGTCTTTGGTTCCAACACGTCAACGCTGCCGATTACGGGGCTGGCCGACGCCAGTCGGCGGCCCGAGTCGTTTATCGGGATGCACTTTTTCTCGCCGGTGGAAAAGATGCCGCTGGTGGAGATCATTCGGGGCGAAAAGACCGACGACCGGGCGACGGCGGTGGCGATGGACTTTGTCGCCGCCATCGGGAAGACACCCATCGTGGTAAACGATGCCCGCGGCTTCTACACGTCGCGCGTGTTTGGCACCTATGGGCGCGAAGCGTTTGAAATGCTTCATGAAGGCATTGCGCCGGCGTTGATCGAGAACGTCGGCCGCTCGACGGGAATGCCCATGGGGCCATTTGAGCTGATCGACATGATTGGGATCGACACCGCGCTCAAAATCTACGAGTCGGCGCGCGACGAGCTCGGCCAGGAGGCTATGGAGGCCCAGGGTGAAAACTTCTATAACCTCGACCTTCTGAGCTGGATCGTCAACGATTCGGGCCGCCCAGGCCAGAAAGCGGCCGCCGGCTTTTTTGATTACGATGGTCGCAAGACGGCTCGCCTCTGGAGCGGCCTGACCGAGCGTTATCCCGGTACGGTGGCTAACCCCGATACAGAGCATCTGAAGAAGCGCTTTCTTCATATTCAGACGCTGGAAACGCTGCGCTGCATTGAAGAAAACGTTGTCATGGCGGCTGATGATGCCGATATCGGGAGCATCCTGGGCTGGGGCTTTGCGCCG
Source organism: Pseudomonadota bacterium (assembly GCA_039033415.1). Lineage (NCBI taxonomy): Bacteria > Pseudomonadati > Pseudomonadota > Pseudomonadota bacterium. The sequence continues at coordinate 47,119 of JBCCCR010000021.1, forward strand.
CACACCGGCGGGGTCATTAGCTACGGCGAAACCCACGTCGGCTGGCAGAGATTTCTCGCGGACTGCGAGCAGTTTGCGGCGTCCTATGGCCGCCGCTTTGAACCGAACGGCCTGCTGCGGGAGCTCGCGTCCGGCCAACGACAATTTTTCAACGATTAACGCCAAGGAAGAAGAAAATGCTAGCGGATCTGACCCGTAAGGTGGAGAACAAATTTCAAAGCTCGGACGCCCTGACTCGATCAGTGAAGTTTGATCTGGGTGACGACGGCGTTGTGGTGATTCAGCCGGACGAAACGCCGGCCGTGCATAACAACGCCGTAGATACCGAATGTACGATTACCGTGAGCGCTGATGACCTGAACGACATGGTTGACGGCGAGCTGGACGCCGCGAACGCCTTTATGATGGGTCGCATTCAGGTGACCGGCGATATGGCGGTCGCCGTGCAGCTTAGCTCGGTCATGAAGGGTTAGCTTTCATTAGCATGGTCGAAAGATCATTCCCCTGCTCGGGGAGACCGGCTCATTTCGACACTACGTCAGGTCGATCACCGACTTGGGTAACCACGGCTCGTAACGCCGCCAGTGATCGATGCTGCTCTGGTACATAGGCTGACGAACCTGCCAGCGGCTGGGCGTATTCACCAGCCGCTCCGTTTGGTGAAAGCTCATTACCCGCTCATCCCAGGGAAGTCCGCAGTGCGATAGCAGTCGTTGGACCTCCTCATCGGGTTTCGAGACCAGCGACTCGTAGCGAAAGGTTGCCAGCCGAAGCTCAGGCAGATGTTCCTGCCAAAACGCCATCAGGTTGCGATACAGCTCAAAGAACCCAACGAAGTTTTCGGGGGTGGTGCGGAATCCCTGCAGCGGCGCCGAAAACTCCGTGAAGTAGTTGGATACGAAAAGGGCACGGGGGTCCCGGGACAGGTGGACCACGGGCGCCCCCGGGAACAGCACGTGAATCAGGCCCAGGTAGATGAAGTTGAAAGGAAGCTTGTCAACGAAGATAGGTTCCTCAACCCCTCGGCCGGCCCCGTCGATATATGCCTGGGCCAGGCGCTCGCGGACTTGTGCCTTCAGGTTTTCAATCCCAGCAGGATAAGGTGCGCTGGCGCCGAACGTCGGGAGCCGACTGGCGAGCTGGGGTATCAGCGGCGACTCGCCCACGCCCGTCACCTGCGGATGGCTTGCCAGAATCTGTTCGACGAGCGTGGTGCCACTTCTCGGTAGCCCAATGACAAAAACCGGTTGCGGGCCTGGACCTGTCTTGCCGATTGGGCCGTTCCAACCGCCGGCCTTAACCGACGCCTTGAGCTGACTACACTCGTTATGCAGCAGCTGCAGATCGAAGCCGCTTTGGCGGGCCAGCTGCTGATTGGCCCGCTGAGCATGCGCAAAAGCCTTGTCGTAACAGCCTTGCTGTTCCCAGGCCCGGGCCAGCGCAAAGCGTAGCCGCGTGTCGTGACTGCCAGGCTGTGCTCGCTCCAACAGTGCTTCAGCTCGCTGCACAACCGCCGGCTCTGGCGTGCCGCCCCGCATTTTGAGCAGGGCAGCGAGGGCGCCCGGGTCGTCGGGGTTAACGGCTAGTGCCTCCACCAAAAGCTGACGGGCCTCATCGAAGTGTCCGCGAGCCGTTTCCAGGTTTGCCAGGTGCACCCGGGCGGCCACCGTCTGCGGATCCAGTTCGATCGCCTGGGCAAAAGCTGACGCGGCCTGGTCCGCCTCATTTAAATCTCTCAGTACGAGCCCGAGGTTGGCGGCAACGCTGGCCATTGGCCGCAGCGCCAGCGCCCGCTGATAGGCATCCGCCGAGTCGTCAAGCCGCCCCAGCCGGCGCCACGCACCCCCCAGGTTGTTCCAGCTTTCGAAGTCCTCCGGGTAGAGCTCGATGGCGCGCTTGAGGGGGGCGATAGCCTGGTCGGGGCGTTTGGCTTGAAGCAGGAGTTTGGCCAGATCCGAGTGGACCGCGGCCGGTGCGCCCGGAATACGAGCCATCTTATGCATGGCGGCCAGCGCCGCGCCGAGGTCGCCAGCGCGCAGGCTAGCGGCTACGTCGCGGCGCAGGTTGCGACTGGCGTCGGCAAACTGGGCGCTCAGGCCGTCCATCGTGACCCGCTTCGCCAGATCCCGGAACGGGGCCGAACTCGGCCAAAGCTAAAAGCGATAGGAGACGGTACCGTAAAGCGCTCGGGTTTCACCATAGCCCCAGCCGGCAAAGCCGGTGCCGAGGAACTGAACGAAATATTCCTCATCGGTGAGGTTTCGCACGCCGATCTGTGCTCGGACCTGGTCTTTCGGCTGGTAGGTGAGGTTGGCCTCAACCAGCGTATACGAATCGATTTGAAGGCTATTGTCGTCGTTGACCCACTGCGTGCCCACGTAGCGGGCGCCACCGCCCACACTGAACCCATCCAGGCCGCCCAGCGGCGGCAGCTGGTACTGGACGAATATGCTGGCCAGATTGTTTGGGGCGTTGGGTATCTCATTGCCGACGAGACTGTCATCGGTGAGCTCTTTCGTCACCTCGGTGTCAAGGTATGAAAAGGTGGCAATCAAATCCAGCCGTTCTGTCACCGCGCCGATCACTTCAAGCTCAACGCCTTCATGATCCTGGGAACGGGTAGACGGACTGGCCAGTACGCCGTCGCCGACAACGGACGCCACGTCGTCGCGCTCGATGCTGAAGGCGGTAATGCCAGCGCCCAGCGCACCATCGAAAAACTCACCCTTCAGGCCAACCTCCAGCTGGGTGCCGGTTTCTGCTGGAATTGGTTGGCCGGCGTCGTCGTTGACGTTGGTAGGCAGGAAGCCCTCACTGTAGCTGGCGTAGCCAAACACCCCGTCGGTGACCTCATACACCAGGCCGGCGCGGAAGATCGTGTCGCTGACGTCTCCGCTCACATTCACATCCCGGCTGGATCCGAAGGGTCCGCCTGAGCCGCCGTTGTTGATTCCCGTCTGATCAAAATCCTCCGATTCGTAGCGCGCGCCGAGCAGAAGCTGCAGGCGGTCGGTCGGACGGAGCACAACCTGCGCCGTAAAGGCCAGATTTTCTTCGTTGCGCATGCTCTGATCCCAGGGGAAAACGGGCTGAACGGAAATCGGAATATCGCCCACACCGAAGCTCGTCGTTGGGGCCAAGATGTTGGCGAACTGGGCAAAAAAGGTGCTCGGATCCTGGAGCTGGTAGTTCTCCGTAATCTCCCGATCGCGGTACTCGGCGAGCAGGATAAAGTCGTTCTCGCGACCGAACGCGTCGAACTTCCCGGTCAGCGCAAGCTCGGTGAAGTAGGTTTCGAAGGTGTCTTCGTCATCGTAGGTGTACCAGAAGGCGAAAGGGCCCGGAACGCCAAAGCCGAACGCCTCGGGTCCGCCCAGACCCAGGAAACTCACAAACCGGTGGCGGCGTTCAGTTTCAGCGTAGCCCGAGGTGATTCGTCCCGACAGAGAATCATTGAATCGGTGCAGGACCCGGCCCGTAATATCTCGGTTGTCATAGTCGTTGAAGCAGCCTTCCACAAAAGAACAGCCGTTCCAATCCGAAGGAATAAAATCTGGGACCGACCCATCGCGATAGTCCTGGGAAAACAAGCTTACGGGATCGGCTTCGCCAGACTCGATGCTGGCGTCAATCTGCAGCTGGGTATTCTCACCGAAGTCGACGTCCAGGGCGAGTTTGATCGGTGTTTTTTCCAGTCCCTCGCCGTCCCGGAAACCATTGCGAGTCTCATAGCCCAGCCCGCCGTAGCCCCGAACCGTTCCCGATTCGTTGAGCGGACCGGAGTACTCGAGTTCGAGGCGGTGCGCGCTGAACGAACCGCCGCGGTAAGAAATATCGATTTCCCTTTCCGCGCTGGGTCGCCGGGTGATGATGTTGACCGCGCCACCGTAATTCAGGGTGCCAAGAACAATCGAGGTTGGCCCACGCAGGTACTCGATGCTGCTCACGCCCAGAAGGTCGCGATCAACGTTTGATGCAATCGGCAGTCCGTTTAGGAGCACACCCTCCGCCACGCTCAGATCAAAGCCGCGCGCGTTAAATCGGTTGTCAAAGCCGCCATAAGAGCCTTTGTTCACGTAGCCGGGCACCAATCCAACGGTGTCCTCCAGATCCAACGAGCCGGTCAGTTCGAGTATGTCGTCGGTGAGTACGGTAATCGCTTGAGGCGTCTCGACGATCGGCAGATTCAACTTGGTCGAACTCATGGCGTTTCTGGGGCGGAAGAATTCAGCCCGTTCCGCCACCACGACGACTTCCTCAATGAGTTCATCTTCGTCCTGCGCGATGGCAGAACTCCCAACGGCGAGGAGGGCAGCCCCGGCAGCGTGTGAGCCGGTTCGTAGGGAACGACGGATGGCCTGGCAAAGAGTGGAGACTTTCATCGTTGCGCCCTCAAGTGTGTTCAATCAGGCAAAGATTGTATACAAAATATGGTCCAATGCATACGACAAAATTCGGCGAGACACCATGCCGGGCATTTCCGGTACGGTCGGTCGGGAATCGTAAAGTAAGCTGCCGGGCAGTCTGAAGCGCGTTTCAGAGGGACTGCACAACCTGCGCGAGCTTTGCATCGCCGCCGCGCCCGGGGTCAGCACAGGGCAGGCCGGTCTCATCTTCCAATTGACGGAGATAGACGGCGGATTCGGTTTCGGTCATCTCCGAAGTGTTGACCGATATCGCCACGCAGCGCGATGTAGGGCAGGTGAGTCGGGCCGCGTCCCGATAGGCATCGAGGCAGACGTCGACGGGAGGCAGCGGGCGTTTCGTGCCGATCATGTGCCGGCGCGTGGCGTGGTGACACAAGATAAGCGCTTCCGCCTGGGCGCCGTGAACCAAGCCGAGCGTGACGCCGGCAAAGGAGGGGTGAAACAGTGATCCTTGACCTTCGATGATGTCCCACCGATCGGCCACCCCCGCGGGCGCGAGCTGTTCAGCGGCGCCGGAGATGAAGTCGGCGACCACGGCGTCGACACAAATGCCTGTGCCGGCGATCAGAATCCCCGTCTGGCCGGTCGCACGGAAAACTGCCGGTACGCCGATCTTCTCGAGTGCCCGCGTGAGCGCCAGCGAGGTGAACATCTTGCCAATGGCACAATCAGTGCCGACAGTCAGCAGGCGTCGGCCGGGGCGCGGTTCACCTGATCCGACGGTCAGCGGTTCGTCGTGATGGCGAACGTCCACCAGCCGGCGTCCGGTCCGTGTCGCAACGTCGCGCAACCCCGGATGGTCGGTCAGCCGCTGGTGCAAACCTGATACGAGGTCGAGACCGGACTCCATCGCCTCGGTCAGTGCGTCAATCCACGACGGGTCGAGGTAGCCCCCGTGATTCACGACGCCAATCACCAAGGCTTTCGCGCCCTGGCTCGCGGCCTCCTGGGGGTCGAGGTTGGGTAAGCCCAGGTTGACCGCGTCGGGCTTGAGCCGATACTGGCCCACGCACCAATCCGGCCGCCAGTGAGCCAGGCCGCCGGCGGTCTTGGCCAGCGTCCGGGAGGTGCCATCACCCAGAAACAGCAGATAAGGTGGCTTCAGATCGTGCATGGCAACGTCAGCCCCACAAGGTTGGTGATGCCGGATAGATCCGGGCGCCGTCGAAGCGCATAGGGGGCGCTTCGTCTTCCGCAAGGTTCAGCGGGCCGTCGAGATCGACATAGCGACAGCGCTGTCCCACCAGGTGCGCCGGCGCCATCGCCAGCGATGATCCCAGCATGTTGCCGATCATCAGCTCAAACCCCCGCTGAGCGGCGGCCTCGGCCAGCGATATTGCCGGACCCAGCCCTCCACACTTGTCCAGCTTAATATTGATCATCTGGTAGCTTCCGGCCAGTCTCGGTAAGTCGGCTTTGGCCTGGCATGATTCGTCGGCGCATAGCGGAAAAGGGAAGTGCAAACCTGCGAGCGCGTGATCATCGTCGGGATGCAGCGGCTGCTCCAGCATGGCGACGCGGGCATCGATAAGGGTGTCCGACAATGACTCCAGTTCGTCGCGGCTCCACCCGCAGTTGGCGTCGACAATCAGTTCGCTGTCGGGATTGGCCTCACGAACCGCCGCAATCCGATCGGCATCCTTTGCCGTTCGCCCGAGCTTGAGCTTCAGTACCGGCCAGCCCAGCAGCGCCTTTGCGTGACGAGCCATAATGTCGGGCTCATCGATCGATACGGTGACAACCGTATTCAGCGGCTGCGGTTCCGGGCAATCTAGCAGTTGATGCACCCGCATCCCTGAAAGCTTGGCGTTCAGATCCCACAGTGCGCAGTCAAGCGCGTTGCGAGCGCCGCCCGGTAGATCGAGGCTTTCGACCCAGCCTGGCTCCAGGGCATCCGCGGGTAGCTTAGAACCCAACGACCGGACTGCGGTGCAAAGATCTTCGGCGGTCTCAGCCCGATAAAACAAGGGTGCACCCTCACCTCGGCCCAGGTGGCCATCCCGGGTAATCGCTACCTGCAGTACCGCCATTTCGTGCCAGGTGTAGCCGGACACTTTGAACGGTTTCCGCATCGGCCACCGCACCACGGCGGGTTCAACGCTGATGCTCGCCGTCACTGGAGCGGCCCCAGCGCAATTACAAAGCTTAAGAATCGGCTGAGTTCCTCAACCGACCGAGCCTCGAAGTGAATTCCCAGCGCGTGATTTCGCTCGACCTGGGGCAGCAGCTCAAGTAGTTCGGGCACCGCATGCTGCTGGAAATCGATCTCAAGCGTGACCGGCTCCTCAAGCATAAACGGCCGAAACGATCGTCCGCTGGAGACTGCGGCCGCCGCCTCACCAGCCTTTTCCGTAAGCTCCCGGCAAACGGCCGCGGGTGTACGTGTGCGGGCGCTATAGCGGCCGTGCGCCTCTTTGGTTACAACCGTCAGCACGTCTGGCAGTAGCTCCTTCACGTGCTGGACATAAGCCTGATCGCCGCTGGCAAGAACGACCGGTACGCCAAAGTTCGCGGCGATCGCTGCGTTGACGGTGGTTTCGCTCGCCACCGCGTTGTTAACACGAACCTGGGTGATCATCCGCCCGGCAAAAGTGTGGGCCAGGGTAGCCGGATGATGCTGAGCACCGCCATGGTGGCCAATCAGCATCGCCATGTCGTAGGTACCATGCTCGATGCCCTGCATCATGGCCCAAGGTCGGGGCCAGTGCCGGATCAATTCGACCCCGTCGGGAAGGAGGTCAAGCAGCAGATTTTGGCCGTTTCCGTGAGAGTCGGAGACGACCACCTCGGTGACACCGGCATCCATGGCGCCGCGGCATGCCGCCAGCACTTCTTCGGTCATCCATCGGCATGCCCGTTCGTATTCGAAGCCATCCTCAAGGGTTTGGGCGGTGGACACCACGCCAGCAATTCCTTCAATGTCCGCAGAAATGTAGAGACGCACGGCTCCTCCCTAAGTCCACAAAAGTGTATTTGATTAAGCTTTTTTTGTATACAATCGAAGGTTCTTGGAAAACACTGGACGGGCTGTGGGACAAATTCGGCAGGAGCGGGAGGGTGGAATCACCCGAATCATCCTCAGCAACCCTGGAAAGCTGAACGCCATGACTCGCGACATGTGGGTGTCCTTTGGCGACCTGTGGCTCGAGCTCAACGAGGACGATTCCGTTCGCTGCATCGTGGTCACCGGTGACGGTACGCGGGGCTTTTGCCCAGGGAACGATATCAGCGAGTTCGATCGATTCCGGTCTGACGCTGCCAAAGCGCGGGTGTTGTCTGAGGTCATGAACCGGGGGCGCAACGCGATGTTGGCCTGCCCGCATCCCATTGTTGGACAGATTCATGGAGCGTGTGTCGGCGGGGGGTTAGAGATTGCAGCGATGTGCGACATGCGTATCTGCTCGAGTGCAAGCCGCTTCGGCGCGCCGCTGAACCGGCTTGGCCTGACGATGGCGTACGAGGAGATGTTGCCGATCTGGCGGATCACTAACCGGGCCACGATGTTTGAGTTTCTGGTCGAAGGCCGAATCATTGAGGCAGACGACGCGTTGCGGCGTGGACTGGTTAACCGAGTCGTGCCGCCAGAACGCTTGGCGGAGGAAGTAGCGGTGTGCGCACAGGCGATTTCGGAGGGTCCACCGCGCGTCCACCGCTGGCACAAGAAGTTCTTCAATCGACTGACCTTCGATCCGGCGCTGACGCAGGCGGATATCGACGAGCACTATCTCAGCTTCGAAACCGAGGACTATCGAATCGGCTACCGCTCGTTTCTGGATAAAACCAAGCCGGAGTTCACTGGCCGATGACCAAGCCTGGCGATCAAGCGGGACCTCTGGCCGGTATGAAGGTGCTCGAGCTGTCGCACGTGATGGCGGGCCCGACCTGTGGACGGCTGCTGGCTGATCTGGGCGCGGATGTCATTAAGCTGGAGCGCCCCGGCGGTGAGGACAGCCGGCGGATGGCGCCGCCCTGGCAAGGGGACGAGGCGGCAGGCTATCTCATGCTGAACCGGAACAAGCGCGGGATCTGCGTTGATCTAAAAAAGCCCGGCGGCCTCAAGGTGCTACTCGATCTGGCCGCCCGATCAGATGTGCTGCTGGAGAACTTTCGCAAGGGCACGCTGGATCGGCTGGGCTGCGGCTACGAGGAGCTGCGAAAAACCAACCCTGGGTTGATCTACTGCGAGATTTCGGGCTTCGGCCGAACCGGTCCCTACGCCAACCGCGGCGGCTTTGATCTGGTTGCGCAGGCGATGAGCGGCATTCTGAGCGTTACCGGTGAAGGGCCTGGCCGGCCGCCGGTGAAAGCTGGCGTGCCGGTCGGGGACGTTGGTGCCGGCATGTTGGCGGCTATCGGCATCCTGGCGGCGCATGCGGAGCGACAAGCCACGGGCCTTGGTCAGCGCGTTGACACTTCTCTGCTCGAAGGGTGCCTGTCGTTTATGGCCTGGCCGGCGGCAACTTTTTTTGCCAACGGTATGGACACCGTTCCCATGGGCACGGCACACCCGCTCGACGCTCCTTATCAGGCCTTTGAGTCCAGCGATGGCTGGCTGATTGTGGGCGCGGCCAATCAGGCAAACTGGCTTCGGTTGCTGGACGTTATCGGACGTCAGGAGCTGGCCGAGGACCCCCGGTTTATCGACAACCCCGATCGCGTGGAGAACCTGCAAGCGCTCATCGAGGTTCTCGAGCCGGTTTTCAAAGAGCGAGGCACCGCTGACTGGGTCGCGCGCCTAGACGCCGGCGGTGTCCCGTGCGGACCGATCAATCGAACAAGCGACATGCTGCAGGACCCGCATGTTGCTGCACGTCAGATGATCTGCGATGTAGAACATCCGGTCCTGGGCAACGTGAAAACGATGGGCAGTCCAATCAAGTTCTCCAATCACGACGACCCAGCGCTGACCGCTGCGCCATTGCTCGGTGAGCATACCCGGGAAGTTCTAGCTGAGCTTGACTATTCTGCTGAGACGATTGATGGGCTGCTTCGTGACGAGGCAATCTTTGCTACCGATACTACCGATCCGGTGGTTACGCTGGCGCAATCAAACTGATGAAGTCCAGGACGCTGTCGGACACGACGTGGGTATGGTCGCGCATGCGGCGTTCCGCTTCTTGCTCATCGCCTGCCAAAATCGCGTCCAACACCGCTTGATGCTCCTCGAATGACTGACTGGTTCGCTGAGCCTGGCGCAGCTGCCGGCGACGGTACGCGTTGAGCTGGCGAAATAGCCGGTTGGCCACCTCCGCCAGGACCTCGTTCTGGGTTCCTCGAAAGATGTGCCGGTGAAACTCCAGACTCGCATCGTAGTACTCGTTGGCCGATTCGGGTTTCGCGAGTTCAGCGTAGCCTTCGTGAACATGCTTGAGCTGAGCTTTCTGCTCATCGGTCATCCGTCGTGCCGCCAGGCGCGCGCAGATCCCTTCAAGTTCTGACATTGCCTCAAACATCTGAATGAGTCGTGTGACCGGCACCTGCGCCACGACGGCACCACGCCGCGGCCGCATCTGCGCCAGACCGCTGGATGCCAGGTGACGCATCGCCTCCCGCACCGGCGTTCGTGATACGTCGAATTGATCGGCGATTTCCTGCTCGTTCAGATGGGATCCAGGCGCTCGCTTTCCACTCACAATCTCATCTTCGATCGCCTGAGCGATGCGCTGGCTGTGGGTCAGTGCTTCTGCACTGTCAAACTCGTCCATGAAACTCTCGGCAACTTTTTTGCCAGTATAACCTTGCACCTATCCGATGAATGTTTGTATACAATAGCGATCATTTCGTATCCAAAGAGTGGTGTGATGAAAGTCGCGACTTATCAGGATCACGGCAGTCCGGAGGCGCTTCACGTTGCTGATTGGCCCGAGCCGGACCTGCCGTCAGGCGAGGTCATGGTGAGAGTCGAAGCGGTCGCGCTGAACGGTTTCGACCCCATGATGCTGGCCGGTTCGACCGGCCTTAAGGTACCGATGCCCATGGTGCCCTGCGGGGATTTTGCCGGTCGCGTTTGCGCGCTAGGGAGTCAGGTCGATACCCCGCTCAAGGTCGGCGATCCCGTCACCGGATTTCCCATGGTTCCCGACCGAGGCATGCTTGGTGAAGTCACCCTGGGAGCCGCCAGGGAACTGATCAACATGCCGCCGGACTGCCTGATTCCGATCCCCGACGGCGTGACGATGACCGACGCCGCGGCGCTGCCTGTCGCCTACGGTACCGCGTTACGAATGATGGAAACCCGCGGCAAGATCAGCCGGGATGAGCGGGTTCTGGTTCTTGGCGCAACCGGTGGCGTGGGCGTTGCCTGCATTCAGCTGGCGAAGGCCGCCGGCGCTTTTGTGGTGGCCTGCGGTCGAGGCAGCAAGGCAGCCGGTCTGACAGCGGTGGGCGCTGACGACGTGATCGATACAGCTCAGGACGACTTTTTTATCGCCGCGCGCGAACGTTACGGCAAGCCCAGCTATGACGGGAGCGGAGACGGTGGGTTCGACGTCGTAGTGAACTACATCGGCGGGGACACCTGGGCGCCTAGCCTCAAGCTGTTGCGGCGGCATGGGCGGGCACTGGTGTGTGGCGCCACGGCCGGTTTTAAGCCAGAAACTGATCTGCGCTATCTCTGGAGCTTCGAGCAGCACCTGATCGGCTCCAATGGATGGACACCGGAGGATCAGCAGGAGCTGCTTAGACGCGTGGCGGCGGGGACACTGACACCTGTCGTGCACCAGATACGCCCCATTGAAAAGATCTCGGACGCGTTCCAGGAGTTAATCGACCGCGAAGTGTTCGGCAAGTCGGTGCTGACGCTATGACCGCCTGGAGCCGAGAACGCCTGCAGGCGCTGCTGGATGCGTCGCCCTACATTCGGGGCCTTCAGCTAACGGTGGCCGATATGGACGTTGAGGCGGGTTCGATCAGTTTACGCATGCCGGCCTCCCCGTCGCTGATGCGCAGCGAAGACGACGACATGTTTCACGGTGGTCCGGTGGCCGGCCTGATCGACACGGCAGGAGATCTGGCCGTTGCGCTGCGAGTGGGCGGCGGTGTGCCCACGGTCAACTTTCGAACCGACTATCTTCGCCCGGCAACCGGTGCTTTCCTGATGGCCCACGCCCAGGTACAGAAGGTCGGTCGGCTACTGTCGGTGGCGGACGTCACGGTGCGCGATGAACGCCGGCGCGTGTGTGCACTGGGGCGGGGAACTTACGTTTCTCAAACGGGCTGATGCTATCCAAGAGTTCAAGCAACCTGGCGGATATTGTCTGGGGTAATCGCGATTCGGAGCAGATTGCTCTGGTCGATGCAGGCCCGGATACGATTAACTCGCGCCTGAGTTACGGCGACGTGCAGCAGGCAATTCAGTCTTTCCCGAAGGAATTTCGAGGGAAGAGCGGGCTTGAACCGGGGCACCGTGTCGCCGTCGTGGGTAAAAACCAGTCCGCCCACGTGCTGGCGAGCTATGGCTTGATGCACGGCGGTTACGTCGCGGTCCCCGTCAATCTCCAGCTCTCACACGAGGCGCTGGAGCACATCTACCGGGTCTGCGACATCGCCGCGACGCTCGCCGACCGAGCCGGTCTGGAAGCGCTGCCCGCTAGTCTCGCCTCATCAACTCGTCTGCTGGCTCTCGATGAGCCCACGTTTTACGCCGGTCGGGAACCGCGGCCCGCAACCCAAGGCGGTGATGATGAGGCGGTCGTAATGTTCACGTCGGGCTCCACGGGCCTGCCGAAGGCGGTGCCGATCACTCACAACGGATACCTTTGGGCCATGCGGCAGTTCGCCGATCTGATCGACAGTCTCGCCGGGCAGACAGTGTTGGCGGCTGCGCCCTTGTTTCACATGAACGCGCAGTTCCACGTGCAGGCTGCGCTGGCAGGCGGAGCAACGGCGGTGGTCATGCGGCGATTCGAGGCTGGCCGGTTTCTGGAGCTGATCGTGGAAGAGTCGGTCACCCGCGTAACCGGAGTACCGACAATGCTGGCGCTGGCGGTGCGGGAGGCTGACCGCCGCGGCGTCAGGCCGATGCGGCACGTCCAATCAGTGGCCATGGGGTCTGCACCCCTCAGCGAGGCGCTGGTTCAAGAAGTAAAGAGTCTGTTTCCGGAGGCGGTTATCAGCAACGGCTACGGCACAACCGAAACGGGGCCCGCCCTGTTCGGTGCTCACCCCGACGGCATACCAACACCGGTGCAGTCTATCGGCTACCCGCTTGCTAAGGCCGGCTGGGATCTGCGCGACGGCAGCGACAAGAGCCAGGGTGTCCTCTGGGTCAAACATCCAATGACGGCCACAGGCTATCTGGGCGATGTGGCCCAGACCGAAGCGGCCTTTCGCGATGGCTGGTACTGCACCAAGGACCGGATGGTTCGTGACGAGGACGGATTTTTCTATTTCGACGGCCGCGCTGACGACATGTTTGTGTGTGCGGGCGAAAACATCTATCCCCAGGAGGTTGAGCGGCGAATGCTCCAGCATCCGGCCGTGAGGGACGTGGCCGTCGTGCCGGTGCCGGACGAGCTCAAGGGGTATCTGCCCGTCGCTTTTGTCGTGGCAGAAAACACGGACGAGGCCACACTTCGCGACCACGCGCTGCGCACAGGGCCGGCCTACGCGCACCCAAGAGCCGTCTATTTTCTTGATCAGCTGCCGCTCGGTTCGACCAACAAGGTGGATCGCCAGAAGCTGCAACGCCTGGCGGAGCAAACGTTCCAGCGATGACTGCCTGGAAACAGTGGTACCGGGGCGATGAGGACGCGTACGAGGGGCGCTGTAAAAACAGCATCGAGGAAATCCTGGCCGAGGCTGAAGCGGATCCAGGCGAGCGGCCGCTGATCACGACGCTGCTCCCCGGCGGAATAGCCGGGCAGGTGAGCGGCGTGGAATTTGCCCGTCAGAGCCGACGTTTTGGATCCTACCTGCGCAGTACCCTCGGATTGGCCTCGGGGGAAGTGATCGCTATCCAGGCACCTAACTGTCTTGGCTACGCGATTTGCGCTGTCGGTGCGCTGCGGGCCGGGCTGGTGGTGAGCAACATCAATCCACTCTACACGCCAACCGAAACTCGAACGCAGCTGAAGGACTGCGGCGCTGAGACCCTGGTGTTCTGTGACCTGTTTGCCAATCAGGTCATGGAGGCGTGCAAGGGCACTCCCGTAAAACGATGGATCGCGATCTCCGTGACGGAGGGATTCTCCTGGCCCAAGAGGACGCTCGTTCGGCTGATTCTGCGCGCCAAGCGTGAACTTCCGAAGCCGATTTCAGCCGCCGTAAGCCTGACCCACATTGTCCAGTCCGCTTCCGGTGAACTCCCCGAGGAACCCTCCGTGCTCGATACGGCCATGCTTTACCAGTACTCCGGAGGTACGACAGGTCGCTCCAAGGGCGTTGTGATCACCAGGGGCAACCTCTTCAGCAACCTGTCTCAAGGCACAAGCCTCTGTCCCGAAGTTGTGGCGAAGCGCGGACGCACATCGCTGCTGGTGATGCCGATGTATCACATGTTCGGTCTGTACATGTGCCTTGCTACGATGATGACCGGAGGTCACCTCGTTCTGGTGCCCAATCCGCGCCCGCTGTCTATCCTGAAGGTGGCTTTTGACCGTTATAAGCCGGACGTATTTCCCGGGGTCAACACACTGTTTTTGAAGTTGATGGAAGAGCCCTGGTTTCAAGCTAATCCGCCGGCGCTGGAATTCACCCCAACCGGAGCGACGGCGTTGGATCCGGAGGTTGGGGAAAGGTGGGAGCAGCTCACCGGGAGCTTTCCGGTTTGCAACTATGGTCTTACTGAAGCGACGACGCTGCTGACGTCCAATCCGGCAGATGGTCGACACCGCAAAGGCAGTGTCGGCATCCCGCTGCCTGGGACGACGGTGAGTATCCTCGACGTCGACGGCAGCGAAATGCCGACTGATCAGCCCGGCGAAATCGTTGCCCGAGGACCCCAGGTGGCTGCCGGCTACCTGAATCGACCGGACGCTGATTCGGATACCTTTGCGCTGCAGGGGCTGCGCACCGGCGACATCGGCTATCTGGACAAGGACGGATACCTTTATATTGTCGATCGCAAGAAGGACGTGATTTTGGTCAGCGGATTCAACGTCTATCCGATCGAAGTGGAGACGGCCTTGAACGAACATCCTGGGGTTCTCGAGTCGGGAGTGGTCGGTCACCCCTCACGAGACAGCGGGGAGAAAGTTGTGGCCTATGTGGTCCTGCGGACGTCGGCAGTCGCTTTCGACGAGTTGGACGCCTGGTGCCGCGAGCGACTCGCCGCTTACAAATGCCCAAAAGAATTTCATCGGTTGGACGAGCTGCCCAAAACGCCCATCGGGAAAGTCCAGCGGCGGGCCCTTCGCTCGTGAAGCTCGACCATATCATCCTGGCATGCCCCGACCTTGAAGCGGGGTGCGAAGAGGTAAAGCGCCGCCTCGGCATCGAGCTGGTGACTGGGGGGCGACACGAGAACATGGGCACCCACAACGCGCTGGCCGGCTTGAATCAGGGCGCTTATCTTGAGCTTCTGGCACCAGACGCGAAAGGAGTCAGCACTGGGCTGGCTCAAAAGCTGCGCACGCTGGGGGGCGTGACGCTGTATCACTGGGCTGTCTCACACCCTCAATCGGCGCCGCTTTCCAGGGTCGATGGCATTCTGCCGGAAAGCTGGGTCCCGGGTCGCCGGAGGCTGTCCGACGGGTCTGAGCTGACGTGGCATCTGATGTTTCCCCAGTCTGACCTAGGCGCTCTGGTACCGTTCTTTATCGACTGGGGGGACACCCCATCACCCGGAAAACAACTGGAGGCATCGGGGCGACTCGCGGCAATCAGGCTCAGGACCCCTCGTGCCAATGTGCTGGCAGCTTGGCTGAAGCCGCTGCCTCAAGTACAAATCGAGGAAGCCGCTCAGGGCTCGTGGAGCATCGAGTTGATCAGTGGTGCGGAACGCTGGTCATTAAGCAGTGTCTCAGACCACCTCGAGGGTATTCAGTCATGGCACTAGCGCTGCAGGTTTGACAGGCTTTCACTACCAGGATCGGGCCAGCTACAGTTCTGTCATCTTGGATCGAAGTTTCGAATCCGCGTTTTGCAGCTCGCCCGGGAAAACTGGCGCAAGCATTTCCGGTGCGTGAACGTGATAACCCTGAGCAAAGTCGGCGCCCAGTTGTGTGATGGCGTCGAGGATGGAAGCCGATTCGACGTATTCGGCGACGGTTCGAATACCCATCGTGTGGGCAATGTCGATAATGGACTTCACAAACACGCGGTCAGTTTCATCTTGCACGATATCTCGCACGAACATCCCGTCAATCTTCAGATAATCCACCGGCAGGTGTTTTAGGTGCCCAAACGAGGACAAACCGCTGCCAAAATCGTCCAGTGCAAACTCGCTCCCCAGCGCCTTGAGCGCCGTCATCAGTTCGCGTGCGGCGCCAATGCTGCGAATGACGGCCGTCTCGGTAATCTCGAAATTCACCATGCCTGGCGGGAGCGGGGATTCCTCCATCATATGCAGCAAAGTCCGGCAGAATTTTCGATCTCCGATGCTCGCACCCGACAGATTGACCCAGTATCGACGATGCTCAGCACCTACCGTTCTATAGATATAAAGCGATCGCAGCAGATTGCGCACCACCCACTCATCAAGTTTGCTGCTTAAACCATAGCGTTCCGCCGCCGGGAGGAAAGCCCCCGGCAAGACCAGGTCCCGCTCGTTGGTGTTGCGAAGCCTTAATAAGACTTCAATTCTCTCAGGCTCTTTGCTGCGCGGCTGAAGCGGGATGATGCGCTGCCCAAAAAGCGCAAACTGATTTTGATCCATGGCGTCGCCGAGACGCGCAACCCAGCGCATTTCCCCACGTTTGGCCTCGACCCGATCGCTTGCCCCCTTCACCAGGTGTACCTGATTGCGTCCCGCCTCCTTGGCGGCATAGCAAGCCGCGTCAGCTAGCTGCTGCAATTCTTCGGGATCCTTGCCGTGTTCCCCGACCGGAACCAGGCCAATGCTCACGCCGACGCGGAACGTGTCCGAGTTCCAGTGAAACGCATACTCTGAGATTCGAGTACAGATCGATTCAGCGATTGAAGCCGCGCGTTTCTCTGGGCATTGGTCCAGGAGAATCGCAAACTCGTCTCCCCCTAAACGGGCTACCAGATCACCTTTTCGGACGGACTGACGCAGGAGTTCGGCGACGCAGCGAAGAAGCTCATCACCCGCAGCATGGCCGCTGGTGTCATTGACGACTTTGAACTGATCCAAGTCCATGAACATCAGGAACGCGGACTTGTTTTGTGTTTCGTCGCACAGCTTCCGAAGGCTAGCTTGAAACGCCCGTCGATTGTGCAAGCCGGTGAGCTCGTCGAAATTTGCGTGATACTTCAGCTTGTCGGTCAGCACAGACGCCTCAGTGACATCCTGAATCTGAATAACGGCGAAGCGAAATTCGCCTTGGTCATTGCGCACCACTGACGCCGTCATCAGCGTTCTCACGGGGTCACCGGCACCGTTGACGCAGTCAAAGTTTGTATGCTCAGGCGCAGATGCAGCGTCGACCAGCTGCCGCAGGAAAGCCCCGAATAGCTCATGGTCGGGTTTGGCCACGAATTCCTGGAGATTCTGCCCAGCGGGGGCCGCTTCGTTCAGAAACATCCGAGAGAAGACAGGGTTAGTACGAAAGATCTCCCCGCAACTTCGTATGAAGGCGACGCCAATTGGCGTATTTTCAATCGCCTGGTTCGCCATGGCCCCCAGGTCAGCACACCTGAGCAACGCCTGCTGCTTCTGTTGAAGGGCCTTCGCCAGAGACTCCTCCAGCGCTTTTCTTTGGTCGCTCAGCTCACGAACTTTGAGTTGGTAGCGACGCACTAAGCGCCATCCAATAAAAAGCGCGACCGCGAGCGTTGCGCAACCTAACATGGGCGGGAACGTTGTAGAAATGTTATCGGCAGCGCCCGCCGGGCTGGACCAATGTATGCCCCAACAGCGCTAAAGTCCATATCCATCGTATGCCGATGCTGAACTCGATTGCTCGTGTGGCGATACTCGTCATCGATTGCCCACATCCCGCTTCCATCGACGAAGTTCGGCTGCTGGCAAAGAACCTTTAGGAAGCTGAAACGATTTGAAGATCGATCGGAACTTGTTGAGGGTTCATGTTCCGCCGCGGGCGAGTTAGGGTCCACAACTCGCTCGCCAAAGGGCGCCATAGGTAGGACTTTACCTGGTCGAAAATCCCAGAATAGGGTGTGCCAATTTTGTGTCAAACAAGCTGTTTTTCTGTGTCGTTTGGCGTCGTGTTTCAGTGAGCGGCCGCCGCTAAACGATTGTTTTTAAAATATTTTTCTGACGAAAATCCGGGTTACAAATCAGTTGCTCTACCAACTGAGCTATGCCGGCGTGGGGGAAATGATAATGGACCTTCACGGCTTGTCCAGTTGCTGGCGAGCGTTTTCTGTTCGGGTGGACATTTAGAGAGTGTGAGGTGATCGCTGCGGACGGAGCTGCTAACAAAAATATAAATACAAATGATTCGCAATTATTGATACTCTTCGACGCCGATATCCGTTGGAGTTGTTCGCAATGTTCAAAGAAGTTGCCATGGTTGCAGAGTCGTCGATCTCAGCAGGCGCTAGTGGGGTAACAGTCGATCCTAGGATCTTACTGCTTGCCACTGCTGCTGCCTTGGCGCTTACGCCTCCAATCTCAACTGCACAGGTTGAAGAGGACGCTGACTCGGACGACTCAATCGAGGAGGTGGTCGTCCGGGGAGAAAAGGAGTCTTCTTATCGAGTGGAAGACACCAGCACCGCGGGGCTATTCGACATGGCGCTTAGCGATACGCCGTTCAACGTGGGCGTCATCACCGAGGAATTTATTGAAGATCGCCAGATTTTCACGCTCCGCGATGCGGTGCTCTCCAATGCAAGCGTCACTCGAACGCATTCCCACAGCAGCACGTCAAGCCAGTTCAACATCCGTGGATTCGGCCTGAACGCCGACCGGTTGGGTTATCTGATCAACGGCGTGCCGGTGGCGGCCAATGATGCGCCGCCGGCTCACATATCGGCTCTGGAGCGAATTGAAGTGCTCAAGGGCGCGTCGACGTTGTACTACGGGGCCGGTGAACCAGCGGGCATCATTAACTACGTCTACAAAAAGCCCCTTGATGAAGCGCGATACTCAATTTCGACGACCATTGGCGAATACAGCGATTACCGGGCAGAGCTCGACGCCACCGGCCCGCTGGGTTCCGACCAGTTGCTCTATCGCTTCACCCTGGGTTGGCGGGATTCGGAAGGGCCTGTCGATTTTGATTACGCTCGAGATTTTGCGCCCACCATCCAGCTGCAGTGGCAGCCGTCTGAGAAAACGACGCTTCGCTTCATCGGTGAGTACGTGGAGCACGAAAGCAATCCCCTGTCCCAGGACGCGATTTTCCTGAACGGCTCCTACATTGATGCGCCTGAAAACACTTACTACGGCTTTTCAACGGATTACGAAGAGCAGGAGAGCCTCGGGGTGCAGCTTCACCTCGATCATGTTTTCAGCGATACGCTCAAGCTAAGAGCGCAACTGGGCTGGAAAGATGGCGGTCGGGACGCCGGCAACTCCGGCTACATGGTGCCGCTGCCTTTTGTCATCCCCGGGATCAACGATCCTGCCAACGGCATTCTCGCGCGTTCGGCCTTTGATCAACGACGTGAGGCGGAGTCACAATACTTCGCAGCGCACCTTGCATGGGACACCGAGTTTGCCGGGCTCAACCACGACATTGTCGTCGGCTTGAACTACTCCGAAAATGAGATCACCAACATCGGTTACTTCAACAGCCTGATCGGCGTGCTTCCCGCACTGCTTGGCGGTGATTTCAGCGTCCTGGCCACGCTACCGCCCAGCGCAAACGTGTTTGACCCGGTGACTGTTTCGTACAACCACCTCACGAACTTCGGCGACTCGCCGCCTTTCTACCGGGACATTTGGCAATACGACAACCTTGGACTGAATTTCCAGGATGCGATCGAAATCCCCGACTGGAACCTGCAGCTGCTCCTGGGCTTGCGTTATACCACCTCAGGTGCTGAGACAATCCTGTCTTTGGAGGAAGACGGCAGCCCAGGGCCGGGGTTTGGCCCCGACACAGACGAAAGTGCGCTGATTCCTCGGGTTGGCGCCGTTTACGACTTCAGCGATACGCAGAGTGTTTACGTGAGCTATGGCGAGACCTTCCAACCGCCATTTACCAACAGCCTGGACAGAAACGGCAACCCGATTACGGAGCCGGAAGTTGGCGTCCAATATGAGCTTGGCTGGCGGGGATCGTTTTTCAATGACAGCCTCGCAACCACCCTGGCGGTCTATGACCTGACAAAAGAAAACATCATCGTGGCAACGGGTGTGCCCAACGTGTCTGACGTGGCCGGCGAGCAGCGCAGCCAGGGTATCGAACTGGACCTGACCGGCCGAGTAAACGACTACTGGGACCTGTACTTCAGCTACGCCTACACCAGCACCGAAGTTGTGGACGCAGGTAGCTCAAGCCAGACCGAAGGCGATCGGTTTCCCGGCGTCCCGCGGCACAAAGCCGTGCTGTGGAATAACTTCTCGCTCGACTGGACAGGCATCACTGGCCTGACCTTCGGCTACGGCGTCGACTACATGAGCGAAGCTCTGGCGGGAGCTCTGGTAGATCCTATCGCGCTCACCTTTGGTAACGTCGTAACGCCGGCGCAGGGCGTGGTCCATAACGCCAACATCGGCTACGTCACCGATACCGATTTCGGGAATCTCAATCTCAACCTTGGGTTCACCAACGTGACCGATCGCGACTACGTCCTGAACACCTCGAATACACTTTTTGCGCGACGTGGTCAGCCCCGGACCGTATTGCTGACGGCAACCATGACGTTTTGAACGTTTCAACTGGGTTGATCCGCCCGGCCCACTAGCGCGGGGTAGAACTAACGCACGCGTTATGGTTCTATGCGAGCCGACGTGCCGCGTATTTTTCTGCTTTTTGTGGCGCGTTTGCCCAAGTGAAGCGGAAAAGGATAATCCATGCCCGATCGAAACGAACTTCGCAAAGCCGGCCTAAAGGTCACTCTGCCACGAGTAAAGATCCTCGAGATACTGGATTCGAGTGAAAACCACCACCTCAGTGCCGAGGATGTTTACCGCCGGCTGTTGGAGGAAGGGGAGGACATCGGCCTGGCAACTGTCTACCGGGTGCTCAACCAGTTTGAGGCGGCGGGTTTGGTGGTCAAACACGACTTTGAGGGCGATAAGTCCGTTTTTGAGCTCGATACGGGTACGCACCACGATCACATGGTCGACATCGACTCAGGCGAGGTGACCGAGTTTTTCTCCGAGGCTTTGGAGCGGCTACAGCACGAGCTGTGCGAAGCGCGGGGTTATGAGTTGGCAGACCACACCATGGTGCTCTACGTACGCAAGAAAGACTAAAACCGATCCCAATCACGCGCTCGCGACAGGTCAACACACAAACGGTCGACAACAAGCTGCCGAGCCGCGTTATGGTGCCGCCCCGCCGCGACGGGCGCACCAGTTTGCTACGCGCCTTCAGCTCTGCCTTCGTTGCAATCAATTGCGGTGTCGTCGCCAAAGTTTGAACGAACAGCTCCTGGCGTATCCGATTTCCAATAAAACCCTTCGAGGGCGGTAAGCGCTTTGCTCCGTGCCATGATGGCGAGTTCTCGCGCTTTGGCCTCACCGTAAATTTTGACGGCATAAGTCGCTCGACCATGTTTGCCGGGAACGGTGGGCCAGTTGGCTTCCCAGTAGCTGTTTTCTCCATATGAGCCGTCCGCGCGACGATGGCGTTTGGTATAGCGACAAACGCCGGTAATACCAGATTGATTGTTGGCCCGGACAATTTGCGCAAGTTTGTAGCGCGACATCGGTGCAACCGTCTCGGCGATATGGTCGCGCCACTCTTTTGCTAGCTCAAGCGCCGTGTCCCGCCCCCCACATTTTTTGTCGTGGAAAGTCTTTACGTACTGTGTTCCATCTCGTCTGAGGCTGACCCGCCAGCCATAGCAGCGGCTTTTCTGGTCATCGATGCGGCTCAGGCCGTACCAACCATACTCGCCCAGTTCTGCGTTCGCGTCGTGCGTCATTTATTTACTCCGGATTTCGAGATTTGTTGCTAATGGGAGTTATTATAATACGCAAATAAGAATGATTACTATTCAACTTTAAGGCGGACTTCTCTTGAAGTTTTTCTCTAATGATAATCGTTTGTATTATCGTTACGCACGGTTTTCGCCTGCTGACACCGCGACTTTCCCGCCCCAATCGTGTTTAAGGATTCCAACGATGACAAAAATAAAGCTGACCGCTGCCAATCGTCTTTCTGGCCTCCCCAGAACAACTCTCGCGCTGCTCATTGCGGCTCCGCTGGCCGCCCAGGCGCAGCCCACACAGGAGACCGGTGGCGATGCCGGCGAGCGTGCGACAGACCTCGGGTCGCTGGTGGTTACCTCAACCCGTCGCGATCAAACGCTTTCCGATATTCCACGGTCCGTCCGGGTATTCGACGGCGAGGAGCTGGAGAATCTCCAGGCCCAAACTAACAGCGTGCAGGAGATTCTGGGTAAGTTGATACCGGGTTTTGCGCCGCCGGTGACCGAAGGCAGCGCCGGATCGCTGACGTTGCGGGGCAGGGCGCCACTGTTTCTGATCGACGGTGTGCCTATCGCGAGCAACACCAATTTTTCCCGCTACCTCGATAAATTTGATCCGATGACCATCGATCGGATTGAGGTGGTGTACGGACCCACCGCGCTCTACGGTGCCGGCGCCACCGGCGGGGTGATTCAGTTCTTTACCAAGCCGGCCAACACGGACAGCTTGAAAATTGAGGCCGGGAGTCAGCTGCGGGCCTATGTGACCGGCGAGGATAACTTCGACAGCGACAGCCAGCTCCGGCAGTTTTACGCCAGCGTCAGCGGGCCCGTAAATGACCGCCTTTCGGTTTATGGCTACGCGAGCTATGCCGACACGGGCGGCGTGGCACGCGCAGAGGGTGACCTGCTGCCCGGTCGAAGCCAGTTTGTCGACGATATTTCGTTCCTCGGCAAAGCGCGACTGCAGATGACCGAAGCGCAGGCACTGACGCTCACGCTGAACGCCACCGAGCTCGACTATCAGGACGCCTCCTTTGAGTTCAGCCGATCGATCGCCGATGACGGGACCGTCATTGCCGCGCGAAATCCGGCGCCGTTGTCCTACGCTGAGCCTCCGACCAATGAGTTTTTCTTTGCCAGCCTCGACTACGCCCATGAGGACGTGCTGGGCGGTCGGGTGTCAGCTCAGCTTTACTACAGCGAGTCGGAGTTTCTGAACCCCGCGAGCGATATCCGACCGCTGCTGATGAGGTTTGGTGGACCCTTTCCGGATTTCTTTCCCGGCCTGTGGCAAACGGGCCGCATCACCGACGAATTCGGCCTCCGGACGCAATTCAGCCGGCAATTCGACAACGGTCTCAACATCACCGTCGGCCTTGACTACAACGACGCCGAGAGCGACAGCCTGCTGCCCATTTCGAGCGAAGCTGACTTCGACCAGACGCTTTTCCTAGACGCCGCGGTGCGCGCTCAGCAGACACCGCCATATACGCTCGACGCAACCGGACTATTCGTTGAGGCCGGGATGCCGGTCACAGATCGTGTATCGCTATCCGCAGGTCTTCGCTGGGATGAGTTCGACTACGAGGTTATCGGACCCTACGACGTGGTCTTCACCTTTCAGCCTGGCGAGCGGCCGGGCGGCAGCGGTAGCTCCGACGATATTTCCTGGAATACCGGCATCAACTTTGACCTGACAGATCGCACGGTGCTCTTTGCCAACTACTCAGAGGGTTTCACGATCCCGTCGCTGGGCTTCATTGGCAACAACGTACCGCCCGGCGTGCCGGTTTCGGACTCGCGGCTCGTCGAACCGATCATCACCGAAAGCATTGAGGTTGGCATCCGCGGCAACGCCGGACCGCTTCAATTTGCGGCCGCCGCCTACACCACCGACTCGGATTTCAGCACAGCTATTGGTGTCGATCCGGCGACCGGTCTTGCTGTACGAGACCGGGCTCCGATTGATATCTATGGTGTCGAGGCGTCGGTACTGTGGAACGTCAACGACCGGTTTTCCGTCGAGAGCGCCATCACGTGGGTTGAGGGAGAGGTGGATCCGAACAACGACGGCAACGAGCTTGATGTGACGACTCAGGACGTTCCGCCAGTGAAATTCTGGATCACGCCACGCTACCAGATCACGTCAAAATGGAGCATCTTCGGGCAGCTATTCTACGTGGCTGACCGCGACGAAGCATTTGAGGACGGGACGGATCCCGCGCCCGTGGAAAGCTATACGTTGTTCGACCTTGGCAGCAGCTATCGCTACAACGACAACTTTGACGTTGGCCTACAGATCACTAACCTGTTCAACCGTGAGTACATCCCCGCGGGTGAAGCGAGCTTCATTCCGGGGCGCGTTTTCTCCGGCCCCGGGCGCGCGGTCACGCTGAATCTCGACTTCCGGTTCTAAGAAAGCGTCGCTGGCCGGCCCGTCCGGGTCGGCCAGCAGCGTCACAAGGATTGGGCATCACGACAGGTACTCTCAGCGCACCCCAACGCTGGTGGTGGTCAATTACTTCGACCGTCAGGTGGCTCGACCTTGGCGGCTAGCGGGGGGAGAAGGCAACGCGGGCAACAGCATTGCGAAGATAAAGTGGGCCGCGCTGAACAAGCCGAAGAAAAGCGTTGACCCGATGCCGACGCCCTGCGCCCGGATGCACAAATAAAGGCCAATGGCCAGCAGCGGATAGGCGAAAAGTCGGCAGGCAAACGCCCAGCCGCGGCTATGGGAGACCTTAGGCAAAAGAGCCTCCAGGTGTCTGCGCATGGCCAGTCCCAGCAGTACAACGCCAGCGATAGTCACCAAGCTGGCCAGAGTAACGAGCATGGTTACGACGACCCCAGCGGAATCTGTTCGGCCGCACCGATCGTTGCTTCGCGCTTTGGCTTGCGGCTGTCTTTGCTGAGATAGACCGCAACACCGGCAAACACGGCGGCGGTGGCTATGCAGGTCAGGTCAAAGCCTGCAAGCACCCAGTCACCGTTGGCGATGGTGTTACCCAGATGCATCTCGCTGGTCGCCAGGTTGACCACGGGCACCGCCGCATAGGCTGCTGCAGCGAGCCAGGACAGGTCACGCCAGCTGTGCTGACGCCCGCGAATCGCCGGATAAATCAAACAGGCCAGCCAGGTTAAAAACATGATGTGGATCTCCCAATCGGCGCGGGTCTCCATTTCAACGGGCAGGATCCGATTGGCCAGAAAGAACGCCGCGATACCCACCGGCAATCCAACGATGGTTCCGATGTTGAGGCATTCAACGAGCCTGAAACCGAAGCTGTCGGCCCCTTCCTCGGCTTTCTTGCGCCGTTTCGACGTCCAGTGCACGGCGCCGGTCGCGATCATCGCCGTGCCGAGTATCCCTGACAGCACGTAAAGCCACCGAAGAAACGGACCGGCGAAGGTGCCTTCGTGCAGACCCAGCATCGCGATGGCAAACGTCAGAACCGGTAGCTTGGTGGGCGGCATCGTCTCCAGATGCTCACCGGTGGCGCCATCGAACACCATGCGTCCCCCGAGGCGGGTCAGGATGCCGGCTTCGCGATGCAGCACAATCCGGGAGTCCTGATCGCCCGGGTTGAGGATCTCGAAGTAGGACACCTCGTCAGCCCCCCATTCGGCTTCGGCGGCTGGCACCAGCTCCATGGGGTTCATCAGCGGCCCAGGCGTGCCGGTGCGCTCAACTTTGACTTCACCGATGAGTTCATTGGCGAGGTTTGCGGCCATTTTGGTGTCGAAGCCGTAGCTGGCCAGACCGATCATCGGCATCCACAGACCGACCGTAAAAATCAGTCCGCTGTAGGTGATCATCAGCTGGAACGGCAGCGACGACACACTGAAAAGGTTGTGAGCATCTAGCCAGGAACGCTGGCCTTTCCCGGGCCGAAAGGTAAAGAACTCTCGGAATATCTTTTTGTGGACGACGATGCCCGTGATCATCCCCACAAACATCAAAATGGTGATGAGCCCAACCAGTCGGTAGCCGGACTGCCCCGGGAAGTAGTGAAGCAGGTAGTGCATCCGATACAGCACTTGACCGCCGCCGGTATCGCGTCGCGGCTCGGCGATTGGTTCGCCCGTGAAGCTATCCAGCTGCTCGTTCCCGCGTTGAATCGGCTCGTCGCTGCCCTCTACTTTGGGCATACTCCAGAAAATGCCTAGGTTTGGCGACTCCCTGCCGTCGGGTGGGAAAATCATCCAGCGCTCGGCGCCTTGAGCTTCGGAGTTCAACCGGTTCATGGCCGAATTCGTCGCCTGCTCGAGCGGCGCGGCGCCGGCGCTCGGCGGCGTCTCCTCCATCCAGCGATCGATCTCCAGGTCGAGATAACCCAGCGTGCCCGTCACAAACATGAAGTACAGAATCCAGCAGAACACCAGCCCGGCCCAGGTGTGAAGCCAGGTCATGTTTTGTCGAAAGCCACCGATCATGGTCGATTCTCCAAGAAGTAAAAGAGCCAGGCTGCGCCGCTGGTGACCACAATTCCCCCGACGATGCTCAGCCAAACGGTTTTGAGTCGCTTCACCGAAAAGATCCACATGATCAAGCAGGTGTAGATCGCGTAGCTGAGCAGCGTGGCCCACGCCACGCCATTAGCTTTGATGCCGGGCACCAGAAACCCCAAGGCGATGCTTAAGGTATTAGCCAGAATGAATGCGGGAATAGTCGCGGCGAAAACCCGCGACGCTACGTGCCAGCGGCTGAGTCCGACGGAGGCGGCTGTAGGCATAGTTCAAACGATCCAGAGCTCGTCACTGTGGCCTGATGAATCAGGCGGCATGTCTGTAGGCGTGCGCCGCAACGGAGCACCGCAGTGTCGGGACCCAAGCCCGACTTAGAGTCTAAATGATAATCAGTATCAAAACTACCGGCGCGCCTCAAGTAACCGAATCGGCCGCCGCAGCCCCCGAGTGCCGCAATAAATGCTAACGATTGTTATTTGCATTAAATCTCTCGGCCTGATCAAATACCGGCCGCGCAATCGGTGTGGTGGCACGCTCGGCCGCAGCCGTTGCTGCTCGAATACACGGAAAAAAGAGGCGTTAATGAAAAACCTTATCGACGCCAACACGCTGCGGGTGTGGTCGGGGGCGGCCGTACTGCTTTTTGGTCTGATCATTGGTCTGAAGCCAGGCCTGGCCGTAGCCCAGACCGGTGAAGAATCTTCCATCGATGCTGAGGACGAGGCGGGCGACGCCAAGGAACTCGATGTACTGGTCGTTCGCGGCGAGCTGCTTGAGCGGACTCTGCTGGAAACGCAAACCGGCGTCTCCATCGTGACGGGGCAGGAACTGGATCGGAGCACGGACAAAGACCTCTTCGACACCATCGATCGACTGCCCAACGTCAACGCGCAAGGCGGTGGCTTTGGCTTTGTGATCCGAGGCATTACCGACGGCGGCGTCGGCGGAGGTTCTGCTCAGGCCGTCAGCGTTCAGATTGACGGAGCGTCAGTGCCCAATGGCCAGGCGCTGCGGACTGGCTCGCTTAGCACCTGGGACCTTGAACAGGTTGAGGTGCTGCGTGGACCGCAGTCTACCCAGCAGGGCCCCAACGCGCTGGCCGGTGCTATCGTGCTCCGTAGTCAGGACCCGATCTTTCAGCAGGAATATAAGGTCCGGGCCGACTACGGCAGCTTCAACGAAACACGCCTGGCGGTGGCGGCCAATCTGCCGCTGTCGGACACCTGGGCTTTCCGGTTCACGGCCGAGGACTACGACTCGGATGGGGATATCACCAACGTCTTCACCGGCGAGGACAACGCGTTTGAGTCGCTGACGACCTACCGCGCCAAGCTTCGTTTTGCGCCGAGCGAAGCTCTGGACATGGTACTCACCTGCACCAGTTCGGAGAACGAGCTGGGTGATCAGTCGATTATCGATACGCGATTCCCCGCCGAGCGTTTGGCAACGCAGCGCAACAGCACGATTGGCGAGACGGATTCGACGACGTTGAGAGTGTCCTACGATTTCGGCAACGCCTGGAGCCTGAGTTCGGAAACCGGTTTCCTGAGTAGCGACTACGAGCTGTTTATCCCGATCCAGCCGGCCAACCCGGCAAACACGCCCGGCGGTCGGACGGTTGACGATACGTCGATCAGTCAGGAGCTCAAGTTGGTGTTTGACTACGGAAATTTGCAGGGTGTCGTCGGCGGGTACTACCAGCAGTTTGATAAAGATCTGTTCTTCCAGGCGATCATTCCCGACACCTCCCAATTCGGTCTGCCGCCCGGATCGGCGATCTTCGGCAACACGTTCGATAACGAGATCCAAAACCTGGCCGTGTTTGGCGAACTGGAGTACGACATCAACGAGCGTTGGTCTCTGATCGGTGGCTTTCGCTACGACGAAGAGGACCAGGATATCTCCACCACCAACTTCAGCGAATTCACGCCTGACCCGTTTGGCCTTTCCGCCAACCCCGCTCCGGTCGATCTGGACGCCAGCTATTCCGCTTTCCTGCCGAAGGTGGGCGCCGTGTATCACTTCGACAGTGACATGACGCTGGGTTTCACAGCGCAGCGCGCTTACCGCGCCGGCGGGGCCGCGAGTGATTTCCAGGGAACGGCCTATGAATACGACCCTGAGTATGCGGATAACTTTGAGCTGTCGTTCCGCAATCAGTGGCTAGACGGAGCGGCCAGCCTTAGCGCCAACCTTTTCCTGACGGACTATACGGATATGCAGGTTGGGGTCCCAGGGCCTTCGGGCACCTTCCTCGATTCTCGTATTGAACACGCCGGTGAGGCCACGCTTCGGGGTATTGAATTCCTGTTTGACTGGCGACCGACGGATCAGCTCTCGTTGTTTGCCAACATGGGCTATACCGATACCGAGTTCGATCGATACATCGGCGGCTTTGGTGACACGCCGATCGACCTCAGCGGGAATCGCTTTCCCCAGGCGCCGGAGATCACCGGATCGATCGGCGGCCGCTACGACTTTGAAGGCGGTTTCTATATCGATCTCAACGCGAACTACACCGACAGCAGCTTCTATACGGTGAACAACGTGCCTGAGGAGCTCAATGAGCCTTTTACGCTGGTCAACCTGCAGGTGGGCTATCAGAGTCGTTCCGGCTGGAGCGCCAACTTTTACGGCCGAAACGTCCTTGACGAGCAGTACCTTGCGCGCAAACGGGCGGACGGCTTCAGCTCGGCCGGCGACTCCCGGGTCGTCGGAATCAGCGTGACCGCCAGCTTCTAAGTTACCTGACCCCACCGAAAGCGAGAAAGCAAATCATGACGGATCTCAGCAAAGCCAACCCGCTACGCGCCCGAGCGGCGCTCGTTCTCACGGTTCCGCTGGCGGGCGTCGTTGCCCTGGTGGTATTCGAGGTGATGGGGTCGCTGGGCACCGGCGCCTACGACGCGTCGTCCCTGCCGCCCACGGAACTGCTGATCGGATTACTGTGCGTCGCTGCGCTGCCGGTGCTGGCGCTTTGCGTCTCGGGCAATGCGGGAGCACGCTGGCTGGCCCTGATCGTTGCCGGCCTCATGACGCTCTTTCACGCGCTGCATGTCGTCGAGCACGCGATGGCCGGGGATTACCCGCTGCTCGCGCTCATTGCGGTCACCATGCTGCTGCCCAGCGGCATCGGGGTGTGGCTGGTCTGGCAGCTGCGAAAGGCGTCGGCCGGCTAGAGCAAGCGGCTGAAGGAACCCTTTTTTTCAAGCGGCCCACTAGACGGCTGGGCTCCGACCCTTTCGCGGGTGTGCGGGCCCAGCCTTGGGACTGGGTCACGATTTTCGCGAGCGACTGCGCCCAACGCGATTGAGCAGCAGCACCGGCACGACGCCCACCAGCACAATCGCCAGGGCGGCCGTGGACGCTTCGTTCAGGCGTTCGTCGCTTGCCAGGCGATAAACCCGGGTCGCCAGCGTGTCGAAGTTAAAGGGCCGCAGCAGCAGCGTTGCCGGCAGCTCTCGCATGACGTCCACAAAAACCAGCAGCGCTGCCGCCGCCAGGCTGGATCTGAGCAGCGGCAAATGAACCCGATACACCACCCCACCCGGGCTGGCGCCGAGGCTTCGCGCAGCGAAATCCATATCGGCGGAGACGGCGCCAAGACCGGCGCTGACCGACTGGAAGGCGACCGTTAGAAAGCGGCATACGTAGGCGTAGAGCAACACAAACACCGTTCCTGACAGCAGCAATCCGCCCGGGGATCGCCCTGGCCACCAGCCCGACAGCCACCGATCAAACACGCCTAGCGGGCCCAGCAGCGCAATGGCAAGAAGCACACCGGGCAGGGCATAGCCCAGCGTCGATACGCGGATCATCGCCGCATTGATCGTCCCGCCTCCGAGGCGCTGGCTGTAGCTCAGCAGCAGAGCGATCGCGGTCGCCGCCACGGCGGTCACGGCGGCGACGCCGACGCTGTTGAGCAGGTAGCCTGAAAAGCCGCGCCCGAGCATGGCGTCGCCCGTTGTCAGGGTGTAGTAGGCCAGCAGGCTGACCGGGATCACAAAGCCGAGCATGACCGGCGTCACGCAAAACGCCAGGGCGCACCAGCCTCGCCAGCCGGTGAGTCGAAGCGGAGTGGCTCGAGACAGGTCCGAACGGTCGATCCCGCCACGGCGGCTGAGGCTCTCAAAGCTGACCAGCGCGAGGACAAACAGCAGCATTATGGCGGCCAGCTTGAGCGCTGCGGTTTTTTCGCCGAGCCCGATCCAGGTCCGATAGATGCCGGTGCTAAAGGTGGGTACCGAGAAGTATTCCACGACACCGAAATCGGCCAGCGTCTCCATCAGCACGAGCGCCAGTCCGCCGGCAATGGCGGGCCTCGCGGCCGGGAGCGCCACGGCAAAAAAAGCCCGGCGCGGGCTGGCACCGAGCACGCGGGCGGCCTCAAAATGCACGCCCGAACGACCGGCAAAGCTGTTGCGCGCGAGCAGATAGACGTACGGGTAGAGAACCAGCGAAAGCAGCAGCGCGGCGCCGGGCAGCGTACGCACCGGCGGCAGCCTGAGCTGGTCCGGGCTGAGCGAGAGCGCGGCGCGCAGCGCCGTCTGCAGCGGTCCCGAAACGTCCAGCAGGTCGGTGTAGGCGTAGGCCACGACGTACGCCGGCGCCGCCAGCGGGAGCACCAGCAGCCAGCTCAGCGTGCGACAACCGGGAAACTCGCAGGCGCCGACAAGCCAGGCGGCCGTGACGCCGAACACGGCGGCCAGCAGGCCGGTCAGCGCCATGAGCTGCAGCGAGTGAATCACGTAGTCGGTCAGCACGGTCGACTTGAGGTGGTCCCAGGCGGGTCCGGCAGGGGTAAGAAAAGCGGCCAGGACAGCCAGTAGAGGCACCGCCAGCGCCAGCGCTGTGGCCGCCGCAGGGATATTCCATAGAACGCTGGATCGTGAGGACAGTTTGGACATAGACTCGCGCGATGCTGAAATTTGAACAGGTTTCCCACGACTACGGCGGGCAACCGGCCTTAAGAGACGTATCGTTTGCCGCAGAAGCGGGCAGCATAACCTGTTTGATCGGCCCGTCGGGCTGCGGCAAGACCACGCTGCTCCGCCTCGCCGCAGGTCTCATGCCGCTGCAGGCCGGCGAGATCTCGCTTCACGGCGAGGTGCTTTCCAGGCCCGCCAGGCAGGTGTCGCCGGAAGCCCGTCCGGTTGGACTCGTTTTTCAGGAGGGGGCGCTGTTTCCCCACCTAACCGTGGCCAGAAACGTGGGCTTCGGCCTGAGTGGCGAGCAGCCGGAGCGGGTTGAGACGCTGCTGGCCGACGTCGGACTGGCTGGCCTTGGCGAGCGCTATCCGCATACGCTTTCCGGAGGTCAGCGCCAGCGAGTGGCGCTGGCCCGCGCGCTCGCGCCGCAACCCCAGGCGCTGCTGTTCGATGAGCCTTATGCCAACCTGGATATTCACCGGCGTCGCCAGCTCCGGGAGCAGGCCCGCTTGCTGATTCGCGACAGCCAGGCCGTCGGTGTCTTTGTCACTCATGACCCGGAAGAGGTCATGGCGCTCGCCGATCAGGTTGTGGTGCTGAACCTCGGTCAGGTGGTCCAGCAGGGATCACCCCGAGAGCTCTACGACGCGCCGGCAACGCTGGCCGTGGCGCGGCTGTTCGGTCAGGCGCAGAGCTTTGTCGGCGAACTTTCCGGGCCCACGCTTCGTACGCCTTTTGGGGTGTGGCCGCGGGCGTGTCTGGAAAACGGCGACTTACCGGACGGCCCGCTCGAACTGGTGGTGCGTCCCGATTGCTTGGCGGTGAGCGCGGCTGAGCAGGGCCTTACCGTCACGGAAATCCGCACGGCCGACAGCGATGACATGCTGCTGGTTGCCGAGAGCGATTCGAACAAGAAACTTTATGTGCGGCAGGCCCGCCCCCATCGTTTTCATGTTCACGCAGCGGTCACCGTTTTGCCGCAAAATAGCAGCGTGTTTGCCGCGGTGCCGGCCTCCTGACAGCCATCGAACGAATGTTGCAAACAAGAATGATTCTCATTAAAGTCGTAGACCTGCTCATGCCGATAGTCACATCCCGCCGCTATGAATGACACGTTGAGGAAAGCTGCCGCCGCTGCGGTTTTGTTGGTTGGTGCTGCCATGCTTCAGGCCTGTGGCGATGACGGCCCTGGTGGGCAGGCTCCCGATACAGCAAGCGCTGGCGAGGTAAACCTGTATTCATCGCGCCACTATGACACTGACCTCGCGCTCTATGACAACTTCACCGAGCTAACCGGAATTAAGGTCAATCTCATCGAGGCCGGCGCCGATGAGCTGATTGAACGGATCAAAAACGAGGGCGAATTCAGCCCGGCCGACGTGTTGATCACGGTCGATGCGGGGCGCCTTTGGCGCGCCGAGCAGGCTGGGGTGCTGCAGCCGTTCAGCTCCGAGACCATTGCCGAGCGCATTCCAGAAAACCTCCGCCACCCTGACAGCCTTTGGGTTGGGCTCTCCAAACGGGCTCGTATCATTATCTACCACAAGTCGGGCGGGCTGCCCGAGCCCCTGGCCACTTACCAGGATCTGGCAAACCCTGCGCACCGCGGGCGGGTTTGTATCCGCTCGTCAACCAACATCTATAACGTGTCGCTGATGGCGAGCCTGATTGCCCGCCTGGGCGTCGAAGCCGCCGAATCCTGGGCGCGAGGCGTCGTTGATA
Source organism: Pseudomonadota bacterium (assembly GCA_039033415.1). NCBI lineage: Bacteria > Pseudomonadati > Pseudomonadota > Pseudomonadota bacterium. The sequence goes on from JBCCCR010000021.1 coordinate 79,799, forward strand.
ACTTTGCGCGCCCGCCACAGAGCAACGACACCGGGCAAATTCGCGCCGTCGCCAGCGGGGAGTGCGGCATTGCCGTGGTGAATACCTACTATCTGGCTCGCCTGGCGGCCTCCGAAGATCCAGCTGATCGGGCGTTGGCGGACGCGGTGGGAATCGTCTTCCCCAACCAGGCAACCGGCGGAACCCATATCAACATCAGTGGCGCGGGCATTGTGACGTCCTCGCCGAACCCGGACCACGCGGTCCGTTTCTTGGAGTACCTGACCAGTGATGAAGCGCAAGGCTACTTTGCCAACGGCAATAACGAATACCCGGCGGTCCGCAATCTCAACGCCGCCTCGGCAGTGGAGCGCCTCGGCGACTTCCTTGAGGACCCACTCAACGCCTCGCTGCTCGGCGAGCACCAGGCGGAAGCGATTCGGGTCTTTGACCGTGCGGGCTGGCGCTAGCGTGAAAGCGGCGCTCGCGACTGCGCTCGCCAGCACGCTGATGGTTGCTGGTTGCGGCAACGACTCCTCGGAGCCTGAAGGCGCGGCATCGACCGAGCAGTCCGCAACCTATGAGCTCACCGCGGCCGCGGCCAGCCCGATCGTTGCGAACTATGCGGATATCGCCGAGGCCAAATATGGCGATAGCCTGATCGCGGCCCGTGCACTGGCCGAAGCGTTGGAGACGCTGATCGCTGAGCCGACCGAGTCCTCGCTTGCGGCTGCTCGTCAGTCCTGGCTCGATGCGCGAGTGCCCTATCAGCAAACCGAGGCGTTTCGGTTCGGCAATCCGCTGATCGACGACTGGGAAGGGCGAGTCAACGCGTGGCCGCTGGATGAGGGCCTGATCGATTACGTGGACGCCAGCTACGGCCAGCAGTCTGACGCCAATCCGCTCTACAGCGTCAACGTCATTGCAAACGCGGCCCCGCTGATCAACGGCGAAGCCGTTGACGCTGCAGAAATTTCGGGCGAGCTTCTGCGGGACGTGCTGCACGAGGCGGGGTCGGTCGAAGCCAACGTGGCCACCGGCTATCACGCCATCGAGTTTCTGCTCTGGGGGCAGGACCTGAACGGTACCGGGCCGGGTGCCGGGAGTCGCCCCGCAACCGACTTTGCGGTTGGTGATGATTGCACCGGCGGCAACTGCGATCGAAGGGCTGCGTATCTGCGGGCCGCGACGGCGCTTTTGCTCGAGGATCTTGAGAACGTGGTTGCGCTCTGGGGCGAGCAGGGCGAAGCGCGCCTGAACTTGACGCGCGACCCGGTGACCGGCGTGAACGCCATGATCAGCGGGCTGGGGTCACTTTCCTACGGTGAACTTGCCGGAGAGCGGATGAAGCTGGGCATGCTTCTGCACGATCCTGAGGAGGAGCACGACTGCTTTTCAGACAACACGCACAACTCGCACTATTACAATCAGGTGGGCATTCGCAACATCTATCGCGGCAGCTACCGCCGCATCGACGGCAGCGAAATCAGCGGCCCATCGCTGGCTGCGCTGGCCGCGGAGCATCTGCCGACGCTGAGCCAGGAAATTGACGCCGCGATCGCGGCGGCCACCGAGGCGCTTACGGCGCTCAAAGAGCGCGGTGATTCGGTCGAGGCTTACGACCAGATGATTGCAGAGGGCAACACCGAGGGACAGCAGGTGATCGAGGCCGGCGTCAACGCCCTGATCGCCCAGACCCGGCCGCTTGAGCAGCTCGTCGCGGCGCTGAACCTGGGCAGCGTCTACATTGAAGGTTCTGACGTTCTGGACAATCCCGCCGCGGTATTTCAGTGAGTCGAGACGCCGCGGCCACAACGCCTCGCGAAGCCGGCGGCGAACCACGACGCGGTGCGCCGTGGTTCGGTGTTATGGCAGTGATCGTTGTGCTTGCGGCGCTGGCTGCGGTCTGGACGATGGTCGGGCGCGACCCGGCACAGGACTCGGCGCTCCCCTGGCGCGGAGACCTGACCGCTGAAGACCGGCAAAAGGTGCTCGAGGTGACCACGGTGCCCGCCAGCTTTGCGGCGGCCCAGCCGTTCGAGCGCAACAGCGGCGGCGCCGCCACCTACGCCGGCAGCGTGACCCGGAACGCCTTTTCGATGCCTGCAGCCAACCTGTCGCTGGAGGGCCAGCAGCTGTTTGCGCTGGGCAACGCGCTGTTCCGAAAAATCTGGGTGTCCTCCCCATCATCAACGCAGGCGTCTGACGGCCTCGGGCCGCTTTACAACGCGCGGTCCTGCCAGCGCTGTCATCTAAAGGACGGGCGTGGTCACCCGCCGGCTCACGACGGTGATGAAGCGACATCATTTCTGCTGCGGATCGCTTTGCCGTCGGGCGAAGAGGGCCTTCAGCCGTCGGTCCCAGATCCCGTTTATGGCGGCCAGATCCAGGACGTCGCCGTTCCGGGGCTGCCGGCAGAAGGTAAGGTCCGGGTGCGCTACACGGAGCGCGAAGTGGCGCTAAACGGTGGCGAGACGGTGTCGCTGCGCGAGCCCCACTACGAGCTGACCAACCTCGGGTACGGACCGCTCGGCGAAGGCGCATCGCTGTCGCCGAGGATCGCCCAGCCGATGATCGGCCTCGGACTGCTCGATGCGATTCACCCCGGTGATATCGCTGCGGGTGCCGATCCTGACGATCGCGACGGCGACGGAATCTCAGGCCGCATTCAGCGTGCTGCTGATCCCGTAACGGGCGAGCCGACCATCGGGCGCTTTGGCTGGAAGGCTGGTGCGCCGACCGTTCGGGCGCAGTCCGCCGGCGCTTTTGCGAACGATATGGGCATCTCCAGCGCCCTGCACCCCGCACCGGCCGGCGAGTGCACCGCGCAGCAGCCGGATTGCCTAAAAGGCCCGCACGGCGTGCAGGAAGCGTTAAGCCCTTTTGAGGCGTCTGATGAAGTGCTGGACCTGGTTGCCTTCTACTCAAGCAATCTGGCGGTGCCTGCGCGGCGCAATGAAAGCGACGCCGCAGTGCTGACGGGCAAAGCGCTGTTTCATGAGGTGGGCTGTGGCGGGTGTCACCGACCGAACTTCGTAACGCGGCGAGATGCGGCGCAGCCTGAGCATCAATTTCAGCTGATCTGGCCGTATACCGACCTGCTGCTACACGATCTCGGCGAAGGGCTCAGCAGCAACAGCCAGGTGGGCCAGGCTGCGGGCGCCGAATGGCGAACGGCGCCGCTCTGGGGAATCGGCCTGACCGAGACGGTCAGCGGGCACAATCAGCTTCTGCACGACGGCCGCGCCCGGGGCCTGCTGGAGGCCATCGTCTGGCACGGGGGTGAGGCGCAGGCTTCGCGCGACGCCGTGGTCGCCATGACCCCGGACGAACGGTCTGCACTGGTGAGCTTTCTGAGGTCGCTTTGAGCCCCTGGTTGTCCATGAAATGGCGATCACGTCGATGGGTGTTGCTTGGCGGACTGCTGGTCGCGTTAGCGGGCTGCGAACCGGAACTCAATACGCGGGAGCGGTTCTTTGGGCACGCCTACGAAATTCTCAGGGCGAGCTACGACGCGCTGGCGACCGGCGCCGAGACGCAGCGCGATGCCGTCAAGCGGATTTGCGCCGCGGAGGGGCAACACGGCGAGCCGCTTCACCGCGAGGCTCGAGACGCCTTTCAGGCGCTGGCCCAGGCGTGGTCCCGCGTCGAGTGGCTGCGGCTGGGGCCGGTGCTCAGCGAGCACCGCTTCGAGCGCATATTCTACTGGCCTGATCGCGGCGGCCGCGGGCGTCGACAGCTCCTCCAGCTGCTGGCCAGTAATCTGCCCGAACCGTTTACCGCCGCTGAGCTGGGCGAAAAGAGCGTGGCGCTGCAGGGCCTGCCGGCACTGGAGTACCTGCTTTACGGCGAGCCGTCGGCAAGCCTGCAGCCGGGGCAGGACACCTGCCGGCTTGCCGAGGCGGTCACCGACCAGCTTGCGCAGCAGAGCCGCGCCCTGGCGTCGGACTGGTCGACGGCTGGCAACCTTCGGCCCGCGCTCAGCGGGTCTGATGAGCTCATCGAAGAAGACCGCGCGCTCGCCGCTCTGCTGCAGGCGGCGGATCAGGCGCTGAAAACGGCGGCTGAACTGAAAATCGCTGTGGCTTTGGGCGACAGCCCCGCCAACGCGCGCCCGGGCCTGGCGCCCTTTGCGACATCGGGGCTCACGGCCAGCATGCTCGCTGCCGGCACTGCCGAACTGGGAGCGCTGTTCACCGGACCGTTCCAGGCGTTGCTGCCCGAGGGTAGTCGTTACCAGGGTGAGGCGCTGCTGCGGGAGCTCGAGCTCAGCGAAGCGCAGTTTCGGGCGCTGAGCGAAGCCGGACCCTGGCGAGAGCTGATCGTGGATGAGCGTCATCGGTCGCGGCTCAGCTATGTGCAGCAGCCGCTGCTCGGCGCCCATCGACAGCTGGCCTATACGCTCATGCCGGCGCTTGGTCTGACCCAGGGTTTCAACTCGGCTGACGGTGACTGAGCGCACGCACTCGCGGCTTAGAGCCCGAAGCTCTCGACGTCAGTGGTTGCGTAGCGCAGCGCTGTTGCCGGGGGTATTCGCAACGCCCGCGCTGGCCCTCGAAGGCGCTCCCGCTCTGGTCGGCTGCTGTGCGTTAGGCGAAGGCGGCTATGGCGTTGCCGTGCTGACCCAAGGCCTCGATTTGCTGAGGCTGGTTACCCTGCCTGGCCGCGGACATGGCGTGGTCGTTTCGCCGGATCGACGCACCGCCGTGGTGCTGGCCCGCCGACCGGGCCGCTTCGCCCAGGTGATCGATCTGACGACACTGGACACTGTCGACCGTTTTGAAACGCCCGCCGGTCGGCACTTTTACGGCCATGGCCTGTTCAGCCCTGATGGACGTTACCTTTACGCGACGGAGAATGATTACAACCGACCCGCCAGCGTGCTCGGCGTCTATGCCGCCGGCGAGGGCTATCGGCGAATCGACGAATTCGATACCGGAGGGATCGGTGCGCATGAAGCGGTTCTGATGCAGGACGGTCAGACTATCGCGGTCGCCAACGGCGGCATCGAAACCCACCCGGATTTCCCGCGGATCAAGCTTAATCTCGCGGAGATGAGGCCGTCGCTGTGTTATCTGGACCGGGCGGATGGCCGGTTGCTCGAGCAGCGCTACCTGACGCCGCGCTGGCATCAGCTGTCGCTGAGACATTTGACGCAAACCCGCGACGGTGCGATCTGGATCGGCGGGCAGTTTGAGGGGCCCGGCCGGGCGCCGCTGATCGTTCGCCACCGGCAGGGGCAGCCTCTGGAGCTGGTCGACGAGCCCGGCCGTCATGCAAGCTCGACAGACGGATTCCGGGGTTATATCGGTTCAATCGCCACCGATGCGGCGGGCGAGAGGGTGGTCGTCACCGCTCCTCGCGGGAATCGGGCCCTGACGCTGAACGCTCAGACGCAGCAGGCGGAGCAGCAGCATGAGCTGGCGGATGTATGCGGCGCTGCGTCGGGGGAACGGGTGGTGCTGAGCACCGGGGAGGGCACGGTGATTGCTGCCGGCGCGACGCCCCGGCAATTTGCCTGGGCTTGGGACAATCACCTGGTCCGCGTTTAGCGGCTCGCTTTTGGCGCTCCAGCAAATTCAGCCAGTTCAAAAAGCGACGCCGTGCACGACAAACCCGACCGAAATGGGCGTGACCGGCAGATTGTGCCGCGCCATGGCGGCCAGGTTTGCCTCGCTAAGGGCGCGAGACAAGGCGCCGCTGTGGCTGGTGGCGATCAGCCTGCTTGGATCAAACTTTTGGCGAATTAATCACCTGGCTGTTGTCGTCGCTTGCGGTCGACCCCTCCCAGCAATGGCGGGGTCGGGCGGCATGACCGAGTAAGACTTGGGAGCACTTCGGCGGGCAAAAAAAGCCGGCGCGGAAGGGGAATTCGGCGCCGGCTAACGTTGGCTGGCGGTTGCGAAGACGGTCCATGATCCACCATCGCTTAACCAACCTCGACTTGCCTCCTGACGGGTTGCCACCGTCGAGAGGTCTTAATCGTAATCATTCTTATTTTTATTTGCAATACCTGGATCAAACAAGCTATCGTTTTGCTCGCTCGCTCGTACCTGTCGCGTTTTTCCTGGTGGACCCGCAAGGCGGTCGCTCGGTGACTACGAGCTCGACAGCTCATCGGAGCGACATTTCGCCGCCAGGGACCCACCATGTCGCAATCCATGGTCCAGCAAATTCACTTTCCGCTCAGAGGGGAATGGAGGACCCTTTGCCCACCGGGACATCATCGATTGGCCTTCGATTTTGTTCAGGTTGATCAGCGTGGACAGACTTGTGATCAGGGACGGGTGAAGTCGCTGCTCGGCACAACGGCATCCAGCAGATTCTATTGCTGGGAGCAGCCGGTTTTTTCGCCGATTTCGGGGACCGTCCTGCGCTGTGCCAACGATTGGTCCGATCATCTCAGCAACGGGCCTATTTCGACGATTCAGCGATGGTATTACGCAAGGTATCGCTTCAAGCCTGAGCTGCGCGACGGCGTTCTGGACATCCGGCCTAATGCCGGAAATTTCATCATGATCGAGTCGAACGAGGGTTACATCGTGTTCCTGGCTCACCTGCGCCAGGGATCACTCAAGGTCATGCCCGGCCAGGCCGTCGTCGTAGGGGATGAGCTTGCGGCGGTCGGAAACTCCGGGAACTCGACGGCTCCTCACCTTCATCTAAATCTATTCGATCAGATGGTCGATCCGTTCTCTGCCGAAGTGCTCCCTTTCGTATTCGCTGAACTGGAGGTGCGGGATCCAAGCGGTGCGTGGTGTCAACGGCAAGAGGTTGTGCCGACGCTGGACGCGCTGGTCCGGGTGTCCTGAGTCCCATTCCGGCTCGGCCTACCAGTGGGTATCCCGGCCGAAGCCAGCCGGCTCTCAGCGCCTGACCGAGGCGGACCGGTTGTTTCAGTTATTGAGAATCATTATCATTTAAATCCGACTGCCGGCGCGGCGCTGGTCGCCATCGGTCGACAATTCTGACAACGCAGGGGCTTTTGCCTTGGATACAACGAACTTGAATGATATTGATGGTCAGCTCATCGATTTGCTGCTGACGCGTCGCTCGACGCTGGCGCGGGAGATGAACGAGCCGGGTCCTGACCGGGAGGATCTTGAGACGATTTTGACCGCGGCGACCCGCGTTCCCGATCACGGCAAGCTCGCACCGTGGCGCTTCATCGTCTTTCAGGGAAAAGCCCGGGAAACGTTTGGGGAAGTTATCGCTTCAGCGCTGGCGGCCGAGAATGAGTCGCTGACGCCGGCGATGCTCGACAGGCTCCGTGTGTTTCCCTCGTTCGCGCCGACGCTGGTGGTCGTTGCTTCCACGCCGAATACTGACACTCGAATCCCGGTTTGGGAACAAACCCTGTCGGCCGGCGCTGCCTGTCAGAACCTGCTGACCGCCGCCGTTTCGTTGGGCTATGCCGCCCAGTGGCTGACGGGACCCGCGGCGTATAGCGGCGGCATTCTGTCGTATCTGGGGCTGCGCGCAGATGACCGCATCGCCGGATTTTTCTTTCTCGGGTCGCCGACTGAGAAGCCGCTGCTGGAACGGCCGCGGCCGATGCTCGACGACGTGGTGTCGTGGCGCTGATGCTCAACCGCACTTGATTCGCATTTGCATTAGTTTGGTACACTGGGCCCTTGTTGAAGTTGGCGAAAGCATTGTCCAGCCACGCTCCCGCACTGAATTTACTGCTCGCCGATCGTCAGCTGATGGATTCGATCGGCAAATCGATCGACCCACAGCAGGCCGACGAGGCTTTGCAGACCTTGGCCGAACGGCTGATCAATCCCGGTGCAACCGTGCCGGCAGCTAGGCCTTACCTGCGTCGCGCCGCCCGAAATGCGGCCATCGACCTTTGGCGATCAGAGCATTGCCGTGCCGAGCACGAAGCCCGCTTTTCCCAGGAGCAGCCCGCGTTCGACGCACGAACGCCGGAACGTGCCGCGCTTGCGCGGGAAAAGCTTGCCGCGCTGCTGGCTGCGCTCGAAGCCCTGCCTGCACTGACCCAGGAGATCTTCCTGCTGCATCACGCAAAAGGTCACACGCAGAGCGATATCGCCGCTCGCCTGAAGCTGCATGTTTCCACCGTTGAAAAACGCCTCGCCAAGGCCAGACGCCACTGTATGGAGCGTCTCTCCGCTTACCTCTGACGCCCAAACTTACGGACTTCGGCTCCGGAACACGTGTCTATAATGAGACCCGGTACGCCGAGCAGAGATTCTCGCCATGCCATCAGGAAAGCCGGTAGACGGCTCTTCAAACAGCGCTATCAACGAGGCGGCGCTCGCCTGCGTCCAGCAGGTGGCCGCGCGCGGTGCGCCCGAGGACCATCTTGCGCTGGCACGCTTTCGAGCGGAAAGCGAGGAACACGCGGCAGCTGCAGCGAGAGCTGAACAGCTACAGCAGCTTACCGAGGCGCTCCCCGAAACGCCGGTCTCGCCAGCTCGGCGCATCGCAAGAAATCTGGATCTGTGGTGGACCCGCCTGACCGAGCGCCCGGCGCTGCCGGGAACGGGTGCGGTGGCCCTGGTAGCCTGTGCGTGGTTCCTGTCGGCGGAGCTGCGGGCCCCAGCCCCGGTGGTTACTTCGACGGTTGCGGTCCGGCCCGTACCGCAGGCGTCACCGCTGCGCCTGCGGACTCGATGGGGACAGCGCCAGACGGCAGAGCTGCCCGATGGTTCTCAGGTCTGGATGGATTGGGAGACCGAGCTGACGGCGTCTTTTGATGACGCCAGTCGCCGGGTCACCTTGGCGGGGGGGAACGCGATTTTTGACGTCGTCTCGCGCGATGACCATCCGTTTATTGTGCTGGCAGGAAGCAGCGAGACCCGCGTCACGGGGACACAATTCATCGTCAGCAGGTCGAAACCGGATCTTGTTGAGGTGTCGGTCCTCGAGGGGGCCGTCGAGGTCGGAACCCTGGATGAGCCCAGACAGCGACTCACGCCCGGGCAGCGTATTGTTGCCGAAGGTTCGAGCCTGGGCCCGATATCTCAACGGTCTGTCGAGGAACTGGGTCGCTGGCGTGAGGGCATGCTGGTGTTCGATGAACGCCCGCTGGTCGACGCGCTCGAGACGATCGCCGGGTACAGCCGGCTGGAGCTCGATACCAGCCAGATGATCGATCTCGGGGAGCGGGTCACCGGGGTGTTTTTCACCGACCGGGCTGATGATGCGCTCCAGACGCTCGTCCAGGCTCATCGCCTTGAGCAAAAACTTGATCGTGGCCTTTTGGTGATTCGTTCTCCAAGGCCGCTCCGGCCCGAAAGGCCTTGATTCATCGATCTGATCCCGCGCGTTCCAAATTTTTGCTGCAGCGTTTACGGGTATCGCGCCGCTCATCCGTACCTCCAGTAAGCGGCGCGCCTGTGCGCCAGCAGCCAGGAGATTTGTGTGGTCAGATTCGCCCAGTCCATTGCTCTTATCGTTGTCTTTGCTGTCTGCGCTCTGCCCGGCAGCGTCGCCCTAGCTCAGAGTTCCGAATCCTTTCGTTTTTCGATTCCGGCCCAGCCGCTTAAACAGGCGCTTGTTGCGTTTAGTGGGGTCACCCGAATGCAGGTTGCCGCTGACGCTGCCCTGGTTCGCGACCGCACAAGCCGCCGCGTCGAGGGTGAACTTACCGCCGAGCAGGCGTTGCGTCAGCTGATCGGCGGCACGTCACTTCAGCTGGTGGAGGTCAACGGCACCAGCTTTGCGTTACGTGCTGACGCCGCCAAGCCAAGTGCCCCCGAGCCACTTGCGCAGCGTACCCTTGAGGAGCTGACCGTTTACGGCACCAAGCAAAACCTTTCAGTGCAGGATACGCAGACCTCAGTGGCTCTCTATACCGCGGAAAGCTTCGACCGGCAGGTGGCGTTCGACCTCGACGACCTCGTGAACCGGACGCCGAACGTATCGTCGTCGGGCCGACCTTTTGATCTCACGATCCGCGGCGTCGGCCGACGGGGCGCCACGGGTCAGGGTGGTGTGACTTCCAACGTGTACGCGGACGGCGCGCCGCTGGTCAATCGCAGTATCGGCGGGCTTGATAGCCTCTGGGACATCGATCAGGTGGAAATTCTGCGGGGGCCTCAATCGACAACTCAGGGGCGCAACGCGCTGTCGGGTGCGGTGCTGATTCGCAGCAAGGATCCCAGCTATGAATGGGAAGCGGCCGGTCGCGTGCGGGGCGCCGAACTCGGTCAGCGTCAGTATTCTGCAATGGTTAACGTGCCGCTGGTCGACGAGCAGCTGGCGTTCCGGCTGGCGCTGGATCGGCAGGAATTTGAAGGCGATATTCGCTTCCAGAGTACCGGTACCCGCTCTTCGGAAACCACCGGCGACACCCTGCGCGCCAAGCTGCTGATCGAGCCCGATGCTATTGCGGACCTTCGCCTGGACATTCAGGCGGAGTTTGTCGATACCGAGCAGCGGGGGAATCAAGGTCTGGGGACTCAGGTGCCGGTGACCGACCCGGCGTTCCAATCCTTTGATCCATTCGGCGGCATCAACCTGCTGGACCCGAATGTGACGGACACGGAGTCCACGCGCTATATCGTTGACGCCAGCTACGAGCTGTCGGAGCGCTGGTCGCTGGTCGCCCTGGCAACCCACGAATCCTCCGAGAGTACGGATATCGCTGGCAGCAGCCTGTTCCCCGATCTTTTTATCACCGACCGAAATACCGTCATTGACAACGACGCGAGCTCGTTTGAATTTCGCGCAAACTTCAGCGATGAACGGCTTTCAGGCTGGATCGGGGCCTACTACTACGAAGAGGATTCGGTAGGCTCCGGGTTTTTCGAGTTCCCGCTCACGGCGCTGGGTATACCTGCAGATCCGCCGGGCTCGATCGCCAATTTGGCCGTCGACTTTGCCACGTTTACGGATAACTGGGCGCTGTTTGGCGAGGCCACCTTTGACTACAGCGACCGCTGGGCGTTTTCGGTGGGGCTGCGCTACGATCGGGAGACGATTGAGGACACTGGCGTTAGAACCACCCCGACCATTACGCCGCCGAATTGTACGATTCCAGCCTTCGGCGGTGCCCCGTGCAGCTTTGTGTTTCCGCCCTCGGACGAGCCGCTGCGCGAAACAACCTTCGACGCGTTTCTCCCACGCGCCGCCGCCGTTTACACGATCGATGATGATCAGTCGATTTCGTTTGCGGTGGCCAGAGGCTATCGGGCGGGAAGATCCTTCCTGTTTATTAGACCCGATGGCCCGCAGCTCGGAGAAGTGGACCCGGAGTACATCACCAACTACGAGGTCGCTTACCGGTCACAGTGGCTGGATCGTCGCCTGACGTTAAACGCTAATGTGTTCTTTACGGACTGGCAGGACCAGCAGGTCTCATTGCCCACCGTGACGGCGGGCTTTGCCTCTGCAGAACTGGTTAATGCCGGTGAATCGGAGCTATACGGTCTGGAGCTCGATCTCAACTTTGATCTCAACGATGAGTGGTCATTGTTCGCCAGCCTGGGGCTCCTCGAAACCGAGTACACGTCATTCCCGTTTGCCGTCGACCCGGACGGTAATCCCATTAACACCGATGATCCAAGCCTCGCTGATTTTGCCGGCAATGAGTTTGCATTTGCGCCGTCCTATCAATTCTCCGCAGGGTTCAGCTACGAAAATGCGCGGGGCTTTTTTGCCGCGGCCAACGTCAACGTAACGCCCGAGCAGTTCTCCGACGTGGCGAACCTAGCTATCAACGAAAGTGACGACATCACGCTGGCTAACCTGCGCTTCGGTTACCGAGCCGATCGATTCACCGTAGCGGCATACGTGACCAATCTGCTCGACGAAGAGGCGATTCAGAGCCGCACGCTGGTGAATGCCGATGCGGCCAGCGGAACCGCTTTACCGATCGGTACGCCAAGTTTTCAAATCCTCCGGCCACGGCTTGCGGGGATCCAGCTGGACGTCAGGTTTTAAGGTCAGAGGCGAATCTGAACCAGCGCGCCCGCCAAAGCGCACCAAAACGGTCACCTCAGAATCGTGCGCCAAACAGGACGCCACTGGTTCGCGGCGCGCTGAAGCTGACCGTCTGTCCGTCCCAATGGACAGTTCATCCCTCATGCCTCGGACTAGGAAGTCAATAAACCAAAAATCAATCTCGTTACCCTAAGTCTGCGAAGCGGGCTTGCTGAGCCTTTCCACGACCAATCCCGTTGTCGGCGCAAATGAGAACCAATATAATTTGCGTTTGCCTGTAAACCGGAGATTACCGGGTGGACGACTCGATCGATGAGTCCCTGCAGCTGCTTGCGGACACGTCATTCCGTGGCTACGTGCGGAAGCTTGTCAGATTCTCTGATCGCGCTGATGACGTGCTGCAGACTGTTGCGGAGAAGCTGCTCACCCGCGGCGGCGGGGTGCGTGATCCGCGCCGTTTTCTTCTCAGTGCTGCCCGCAATACCGTCATTGACGAATTTCGATCCAGCGAAAGACGGGACGCGCGGGAGCAGGATTATGCTGATGTATCGCCCGCAACCAGCGATGAACCAGAAGCCGCCTGCGAGTCGAAACAGTTCCTGGAATCGCTTGACGCTGCGCTTGGCGAGCTCCCGCTGCTGACGCAGAGTCTGTTTTCCGCGCACTATATCCAGGGTTACACGCAGCAGGACCTGGCGAGCGAGCACGACCTCCATCTGTCAACGGTCGAGAAGCATCTGCGTCGCGCTCGCAGGCACTGCTTCAGCTGTCTTTCTACCGATCCCATCTAATTGCCAGCTGCGCATGGTGGCGTTTGCCCCTGTGACCCGTGTACCGTAAAAGACATCGTCGCTTGAGCGAACCCATGGGCGCACCGAATACGATCGAGGATGAGGCGCTGGCTCTTTTGGAGCAGAGCGCTCACCTTCCTGACGAACAACGCGAGCAGCTCTTTGAGAGCTTCGCTGCGGGGTCCGACGCCCACGCAAAGGCACTGCGATCGGCACAGCGCTACGTGCGCATGCTCTCGCAGACTGACCCGCGCCCTTTCAGCAAGCAAGAAAAGCGCTCGATTCGGCGTCAGGTGCGAATCGCGCGCATGACCGAACCTCGCCGCTGGGTCCCCGTTGCGGGGGTCCTTGCTCTGCTTACGGCATGGCTTGTGACGTTGAATGACCAGCGGGTGCCGTCAGGCGCGGAATCGGTTGTTGCCACTCCCGCCACTCCAGCCGTCAACTACGAAACCGGCCGATACCATCGTGAGATCAAGCTCAGCGACGGTTCGACGCTCTGGCTGGATTGGCACAGCCAGATTTCGGTCTCCATGCAGGAAGGCAAAAGGCGGCTTACGTTCCATCGGGGCCGCGCCGCGTTCTCCGTAGCACCGGATACGAGGCAACCTTTTGAGGTGAGCGCGGGCGGACTGACTACGCGAGTCACAGGCACGCAGTTTGAGGTCGACCTGCGCCGGTCGGAGCGGCCGGCCATTTCTGTGGTCGAAGGGTCTGTCGAAGTCAGCTTCGAGTCTCAAACGCTCGCCCTCCACGCCAGGGACTACGTGGTGCTGCAGGGACGCGACCTCGAGCTCAGCGCAAGTACTTTTCGGGACGAACTCTCCGGCTGGCGAGACGGCAGGCTGGTGCTGCGTAACGTCAGCCTGAGTGAGGCGATTGCGACTCTCCAGCATTACAGCCGATTTACGGTTGACACCTCCAGGCTGGCGCACCTTCCTGCGCGAGTCTCGGGAACCTATTTTGTCGAACGGGCGGATGATGGTTTGTTCACCCTGTTTGAAACCCACCGCCTGATGGTCGAGCAGAAGGGTGCGACGCTCGTACTCAGGCCACCGCGCCTGCGGCCCCCGGGAGCGTTATAACGCCCAGCGTCCGGGTTTTTCCTGACCGTGCCGTCTGTCCGAAAGGCGGGGCCGACTATTCCCGTCAGTTCAAGATGACGGAGTCAAAATGATAAGCAAAATCTGCCGGGGACGGGCATTTCTCATCATGCTGCTGGTTGTAGCCATTGGCCTTGCAAACACCGCAGCCTACGCAGCCGATAGCGAGGCCGTCGCGATAGCGCTCGAGCCGCAGTCGCTGGAGCAGGCGCTCGAGCAGTTCGCTGCGCAGACACGGCGGCAGGTCACTGTCGACCCAGCGGCGGTGCGGGGCCTGCAAAGTCCGCGGGTGGTCGGGACGATGACACCCGAAGCTGCGTTGGCCGCGCTGCTCGCGGGCACGGGCCTGGAGGTTGTGCAGATCAACGGCGCGGATTTTGCGCTCCGTGCTGGCAGCGGGGGTCGGCCTGGAGATGGCCGAGAAGAGGCGGTCGAGCTCGAGGAGGTGCGCGTGGTCGGTCACTACCGCGACTACGACGCGACGCGGGGCGACAGCTTTCAACTCGGGTTGGACCTTTTGCGAACGCCCGCGGCGGTGAGCGTGATCAGTCAGGACCTGCTCCAGGATCTCCAGGTCAACAACGTAGACGAGGCGCTGCGAAACGTGGCCGGCCTCACCCGCTTCAAGACCGGCAATGGGGGCGAAGAGCGACTGACCATCCGGGGCTTTGGGGCGTCGCTGTTCAAAGACGGCATGCGGAGCAACAACGGGACAAACCAGACCAACGTGCCGTCTACCGAGCCCGGAAACCTTGAGCGTATCGAGGTGCTCAAGGGACCTTCCGCGCTGCTGTATGGACGCGGTGGCCCCGGCGGCGTGGTCAACTACACCACCAAGCGCCCGGAATTTGAGCGTTCCTCCACGCTGGAACTGCTCGCCGGCAGCTATGACTTCTACAAGGCCGAGTTCGACACCACCGGCGCCTTTTCCGAAGGCAGTCCCTGGGCATACCGGCTTGTGACCATCTACGAAAACTCCGAGAGCTTTCGCGATGAGGTGTCGCGTGAGCGTCTGTTGATCAACCCAAGTATCTCCTGGACGGGGGACCGGGGAAGCCTGGTCGCAGGCGTCGAGTACATCGACGACGACTACACACAGGACCGTGGCCAGGTGCTCGATGGCGATCTTTTTGGCGGCTATTTCTACAGTGAGCGCCAGGCCATTGATCAGTTCTACGGCATACCCGGTTTCAATGATCAGTCGGTCTCCGAGGCGACGCGGGGCTACCTGATGGCAGACTGGCAGTTTTCCGATGCCTGGCGTATCGATGCAACGGTAGCTCGAATCGAAAACGACAAGGAGCTCTTCGACACGAATGCGGGAATCGCTACCCCGACCTTCGGTTTTATCGGAACGGAAACGTTGGGGATTAACAATACCGCTCTGATCTCCGCTAACAGGACGGAAGCGACGGGAGAAACTACACAGCTCTCGGTCCGTAATTTTATCGACCTCGAGGGCCCGGGCGGCGTGGAACATCGGATCCTGGCGTCGCTGACCTACGAGGCCTATGAGCAGGATGGTCGGGGTTTTGGCAGCACCGATACCGTGTTTTTTAACGTGGTGGATCGCACCTATGCCGTAAACAATCCGTTTGCTCCGGTAGATAATCCGGCAGACCTGCTGACGCTCGTTGAAACCGGCTTTGGCATTGCGTCCGACTTCGACGAGCTGGGTATCAACGTCCTCGACTACATCACGCTCAACGATAATTGGGCCATCCTCGCCGGCTTCCGGTACTCAGACTTTACCGACGACCTCCAGAATTTCGAGGATGATGATCTCAGCTTCCGTGGCGGGGTGGTTTATACCTTCAACGACACGCTCTCGACCTATCTCAGCTATGCCGAGGGCTACACCTCCTCGGGCGGTCGACTCGATCTCAACGAAGAGGTCATCGACCCGACCACGTCAACGTCCTGGGAACTCGGCGTAAAGTGGCAGCCTTACGGCGACGAGCTGCTGGTCACCGGCACGCTGTTCAGCGTTACCGAGGAAGGTGTCGCGTTTCTTGCTAACCCGCTCGCGCCGCCGGCACAGCAGCGCTTTGGCAATATCGGCGAGTATGAAACTCAGGGATTAGAGCTCGAAGTTGTCGGGCGCATCAACGATCGCTGGCGGATTCAGGCGGGCTATGCCTATCTCGACAACGAGATCATCGATGGCGGCACCACGCTGGTGTTCGGGCCGCTGCAGTTCGGGTTCGACCCGGGCAACCGCTTCGGTGGTATCGCCGAACACAACGTCAACTTTGCCTCGTTTTACGAGGTGCCGGTTGCGGGTGGCTTACTGGGCTTTGGCGGCAGCGCCTACTACCAGGATGACGTTTTTATCAGTGCCGAGAACGTCGGAGTCTACGATAGCTGGGTTGAGGTGGGCCTGATGAGCTACTTCCGCAAAGGGCAGTGGAAGGTTCAGCTCAATGTCAACAACGTCTTCGACGAGGAATACAACCTGACGCAAGCCGGCGCGACGCCGGACGCTTTTGCGGCTTTTCGGGTAGGCACTTCGGTGCCGCGTACGGTCATTGCGTCGGTGGCCTACGAGTTTTAAAGGGGCTGCAGTGTGCGGTCGACTTTGCCAACCACAAGCGTTCGCATTGTCCGACCGTTACTCGCTCAGGCGAATGTGGACCAGTGAGGCCGCCAACGCCGAACGGATTGGCGGGATCTTGCCGAGCAGCCAATAAAAACGAGTCCTCTGGGGGAAGGGCTCGGCGTAAGTCTGTAGTTTCAGGATTTTGTGGCCGAGTGTTTGAACAAAGCCCTGCAGATCGTCGTAGGAAATGCCCCACGGCATCGGCGGGGCGGTGTATTGGTTTGTGACCTCAAATCCCGCCATGGTTTTCCGGGAAAAGAACGGCGGGATCGTGTCGAAAAACACCTCCGCGCCCGGAAAACGCTCGCCGAGTCGAGTCAACAACTCCACCACCTGTGCCTCGGTGAAGTACATCAGCAGCCCGAGTGCCGTGATAAATGGTGGATGGGTCACTTCGATCGACGTCATCCAGCGTTCGTCCAGCGCCGAGCAGGAGACCGCCGTTTCGGTGTCGTCCGGTGGCAGCAGTTGCTGGCGCACCTCCTGGGACTCTGGCACGTCAACGCTGTACCAACGCAATCGATTATCGCCGACTCGCAGTCGCTGACTGTCTAGTCCCTCACCAAGGGCTATAACGGTCCCGTCGGTACCTGCTCGATCGCGGTACGCTCGAATCAGTTCGTCGCACACGCGAGCTCGGATCGGGTGGAATACCGAGGGTCGACCAAAATGCCCGGGAAAATCGAAGTCGATACGGCGAACAAGGTCTGTCGACCAGGGGTCGTCGAGGAGAGGCTTGGCTCGTTCGTTTTCAACGGCGCGATTCCAAAGCGGCCAGAGCAGCGTCTCGGGAACGCCTGCGAGCTTAAGCTGAACGGTGTCGGGCGCCTTTGTCATGTGGGCTGTCCTCCTGTGTGTTCACCGGCCGTCTGGTGCGAGGCTGATTCAATTCGAAGGAGCGAGGCCCCAGTTGCCC
This sequence comes from Pseudomonadota bacterium, assembly GCA_039033415.1. Lineage (NCBI taxonomy): Bacteria > Pseudomonadati > Pseudomonadota > Pseudomonadota bacterium. The sequence continues at coordinate 97,100 of JBCCCR010000021.1, forward strand.
GCCAGCCCTGGCGTCGGCTGGCGGGTTCCTGGACCTGGCTGAAACCGCCGGAGGCGGAACCGGATCAGTCATTTCCGGTTTTTCTGGAGACAGTCATCGATGTGCCGTTCGAATAGGTTCATCATACCCACCATGAAACGGTAAAGCAAATGATTATTATTAGCATTACGTAGTCTTGCAAGCGATCAAATCACTGCCAAGCACTAAGGGGCGGAGAAGTCTGGCAGTACCTCTTCGCAACATGGATCGACCGGAATCTCATCTTGGTCAGCAAGGACACCTTAGGCATAGCAGGCACACGATCGTGCGGTTTGCCTAGGCGGGCGTTAGGTAAAGGCCTCGCGGTTTTCAGCTAAATGACTGCGAATGGCATGCACACCGAAGCTTTGAGAACGCAAACAACCCGGCTGGATGAGAATATCGGCTAGCTGGAAGACGCCATCAGCGAGGACTTAACTTGTCGCAGGTCTCAGACTCGTGTACACCAATTTTGTGTCAATTACGCTTTCTTTCTTAGTCGTTTGGCCTAGTGTCACAGTCATTGGGTGCCGCTAAACGATCGGTTTCGGATAAGTTTTCAGGCTAAAACTCGCGTGTTGGTTAATCTACCAATTGAGCTATGCCGGCGTGAGTGAAATGACGATGGGCCGTCGCGGCCTGTCCAGAGGCTAACGACGGTTTTCTGTCGGGGTAGACGTTCGAAGAACGTCAGAGGATCCCGGCATCAGGATTCGGCGGTGGCCTGCTGGCCCTCGCTCCGGTTTGTTAGGCCGGTCGCCAGGGTGATGGCAAAACCGGCCAGACCCAGCAGCGCGAGCCAGATGAAGATGGCTTTTGCGAGGTGCATAGCCGCGACCAGTGGGGCCGCTGAGGCGAATGCTAGCGCCCACCCCGCCACGCTGCGGCCGTTGCCGGCCAGCAGCTTAGCCGCCACCAGCATCATCCCGAGTGACAGGACGGACCAGATCATTAGCTTGTGCTCGCTTCCGGGTAGGCCAGGTCGCCGCTGAGGCCCGATGATGGGTTGACGCTTTGACGGGTTTCACTCTTCCGCAGCGGACGTTGCGAGGGTAGTTTCAGCGCGATCAACACGAGGGCCGCGCCAAGCAGCAAAAGTCCAAGGTCGACGCCAGCCGTCACCCAATGGCCGCCGGAAAAGACGTTTAAGAGGTGGTTGCCGGTCACAAATCCGTTGGCAAGCGGGACCAATGCAGCGGCCGCGCCCGTCAGTCCTAAGAGTTCCCGGGTTGTCTGATAGTCGTTCGTTCGCAGCATGGACCAGGCAATCGCCAGCACCCAGCTTCCAAAAAAGGTGCCCATAAGCCAGGTTTGTGTGGACGCTACTTTGGGCAGCACAAACAGCTGTAGATGGAACAACAGCACGGTCGCGAGCACCACGCCGCAGCAGGCGCCAACGGTGAAGCGGCTGATGCGTCGGTAGCTAGCAACCGATAGCGATCCGGAGCTGCCGTGCACGCGGCGCTCCACCCAAATCATCGATCCCGATACCGCCAGCAGGGCGGTTCCTAGGCCCAGGACAAACCAGATGAGCTTCACCACCGTGCCGCCGAAATTGCCGAAGTGGATCGGAAACATGGCGTCGAGGATCGGGCCCGCAGCCCCGCCTAGCTGAGAGAACTGGGAAGTGACGCTCTCAAGCACGGTTCCATTTAGCTGATACCGATGGGTCTCGCCCCCGATGCCGTCGCCGGCGAGCGTGTAGACGTGTGCGACGCCCGCCTGGTCGGTGCCCGTCAGGAGCTGTGCGCTTACGATTGGGCCATTCTCCGGCTGATCGACTGCGCTCAGGACCTCCGCGATTTTGAGCTCCGCGGGAATGCCACTTTTTTCGGGTTCGTTTAGCGGAAGGTAAGTCTCGACCATCTTGTCCAGGTCGCCCTCAAAGGACACGTAGGCGGCGGCCGGCAGCAACAGCACAACCGCTAGACCCAGAAAGGCTCCGGTGAAGGCAATGGCGCTGTTGAAAACCAGGCCCCACACGCCAAGCACTTTGTGCGAGTCGGTAAACAGCAGCCGCAGACTTCGGAAGGGTCTGAACGTAAAGGCTTCTTTGAGCACCTTTCGGTGCGTGATGACGCCGGTCACAATCGAGGCGAACAGCGTTAGTCCCAGCAGCCCGGTCAGCAGCAGTCCAATTGGATTGCCAAGATGGAGGTCCGCATGAAACGTGATGATGAAGTCGGCCAGATCTTTTTGTTCGCCTTCAAAGACCTCACGCGGCTCGCCCTCCAGCCGGTCGACGAGTTTATAGGTCTTCGGGTCGTGGTCGAACCGAATGATGTGGTGTTCGGTTCGACCGTCGGCGGTTTCGACCTCCCGGTCGAACTGCACGGAAAGTACGGGTCTGCGCCGAACGCCAGGCATCAGAACCTGGATGTTGTCGAGATAGGCCTCTGGAACGGTTGCCGCGTCCTCCCGCAAGATCTGTTCGATGCGCTGCGGGTCAAGCTCTGCTGGAACGTGCGAAACCTCATGTGCCCAGGTTTTGATCTCCGGTCTGCCGAAAACCGAAACTGCTCCCGTGAACGCAATGATAAAGATCAGTACTGCCGTTATCGCGCCCACCCAGCTGTGGACCGCGTAAAAGCGTTTGGTGGTATCTCGCTGCACGGTTAGAGCACTCCAACGCCGGATAAGATCAAACCTAAATGTAAGCCGGAAAGGGCGAATAAGCCCAGCCAGGCTCGCCACATTTTCTGCTCAAAGAGCACCCAAAGAAAGATGAGCAGCCATGTCACGGGGAACAAGACAATCGGTACTACCACGCTGCTTGCCTGACTGAAGGGCACATAAACCGGCATGGCGGTGGTAATCAGCACCGCCGTGATCAGTACCCCCAGCGTCGCGGCCAGCACGCGGCTGACCGGCCTCGGAAACAGCGTGTCCTGGCTCACTGGAAGAACATCTGCAGCAGCACACCAAACTCACGCGGGTTACCTGGCGTCACGAAGCGGCCGCCGTTGGGATCGGTGAAGTCGGACTGCAGATAAAACTCATCGGTGAGGTTCCGCGCGTAGAGCATGACGTCAAACTTGTCGACCTGGTAGCGCACGTTGGCGTTGACGATGGTGCGCGCGTCCAGCTCGATGGTGTTCTGGATGTCATTCCACATCTCGTCCTGGTAGTTGATATTCCCGGAAACGGAGATCTGATCGGTGAGGAACCAGGTGCCGCCAAGCGATGCCGTCAGGTTGGGCGAGAGGGCAAACTCGTTGCCGGAAAGATCTTGCTCATTATCAATGAACTGCGTGAACTCGGTCTCGGAGCGCCCGATGGTGGCAAACACGGAGACGTCTTCGTTGACGGTGTAGCGGCCTTCCAGCTCGAGGCCATAAATCTCCGACTCACCCGCGTTCACCGTGATGCAAGACAGTGGGCCAAGCGGGCAGGAAGCAACCTGCTGGTCGGTCCAGTCACCGTAGTAAGCGTTGGCATTGAGCACCAGGTCACCATCCAGCCAGGTGGAGCGCAGAGATACTTCGAAGTTGTCGAGGTATTCAGGCTCGTGGTTGGCGATCTCTCCGGTCAGGGACACGTCGGATCCGCCTGCCCGATAACCGCGCTTGAAGAAGGCGCTGACCGACACATCGTCGTTGACTGCGTAAGTGGCGCCCAGCTGGGGCAGGAAAGCCGTGTAGTCGGTATTCAGGGTTGGGTTGTCGGTGGGGATCAGGAATCCCTCGAGCAGGCCGTTGACCTGGGCCACTCCCGCCTGCACCACGGGCCCTAAGCCTGGCTGAATCATCTCAGCGAGCGCGCCGGACGCGACCGGATCGGGAAGCGCGCTGCCGGGCGCCAGCGAGTTGAGGTTGTTTGCCAGATTGTCCTGCTCTTCGTAGTCATAACGAAAGCCAGCGGACAGCGTCCAGTCTTGGTTAAGGCTGTAGTCCCATTCGGTGAAAAACGCAGCGTTCGACTTGTTGTTCTCGGCAGGGATAAACGCGTCGATCTCAAGAATTGGTGGGTAGAAGGGCAGGAGGGACGCGGGCACACCGAGATCTGCGGGCGCCAGGTTCACCAGGCCGAGCGTATCGTTCTTTACGTCAACGTCTGTGTACCAGAAGCCGGCGACGCCGTTCAGTCGATCTCCTTCGTAGGTAAAGCGTAGCTCCTGCGACCAATTTTCTTCCGTTCCGACCCGACCGCGAAACGCGTTTCCGCCGCCGGCGCTCTCGTCGTCGTCGTCGAACCGGTCGTATTCACCGTCAAGAATCGCCGTGACCGACTGGATCGACCAGCGATCGTTGAGCTGGTAGTCCACCGTTAAGGATCCGGACCAGGCCTCAAAATCTTCGAACGCCTGGAGGTTGGCGCGATTGACTCGGTCCTCGAGATCGTCGTTTAGATCGGCGCGGTAAATCTGCTGACCGCGTTCGGTCTGCGCATACTGCGCAATCACCCCGATACTCAAGTTCTCAGAGGGGGTGATCAGATACCGGCCGCGAAAAGTCTGGTTGTCGCGCTCGTCGAAGTTTTCGACCGGGATGGTGATGTTTTCGGTAAAGCCGTCGGTCTGGAAGGTCTCAGCCGTGAATCGAAAAGCGGAGTTTTCGGTGAGCGGCACGTTCACCATGCCCTCAAATCCCAGCTTCCCGAAGTCGCCAGCCTCCAGTCGGATCGCTGAGTCGAACTCGGTCGGGTCTGGCGCCCGGGAGGTCATCACCACCGCGCCGATCAGCGCGTTGCGGCCGACGTTGGTGGATTGGGGGCCTCGCAGAATTTCGACTTGTTCGATATCCCACAGCCCCCGAGGGCCAAATCTGCGCGCAAAGCCGGTTTGCGCAACGCCGTCATAAAATAGGCTGCCCAGTTCGCCGCTGCCGCCTCCTGTAGAGGCTGAACTGGCGGAGACACCTCGAATGCCAAAGTCTTCGCCGTTGAAAAGCTCAAACGCATTCGCAGTCTGATTGAACAGCTCGCGAAGATCGAACAGCCGCTGTGACTGGATAAAATCTTGGTCGAAGACCGCAACGCTCTCCTTGGTGTCCTGAATGGAGCGCTTGATCTTCTGACCTTCGACGATAATTTCCTCGAGCTCTACGTTGGCTTCCTGAGCGCCAGCAACGGCGGCAAAGCCCAGACAGAGAGACGCGAAGCCAAAGCTGCGCGATTTGGACATGTAAATCCCCTTCACTTGTTAGTTCACCGGACGGTGTCGACCGCGTTGCGAAGATTATTAAAAATCATTCTCATTATAAACACGGATTTTTACCTAGGAACTAATGCAACGATCAGGAATTTCTGTTGTCACTGCGGCGCGAGCTCTTATCGCTGCCTCGGCCGCGTCTTTCGCACTATCTTTCGTGAAACCCTCATTGTAAATAGCAATCATTCTCATTATTATTGAAGGCCTTAATAGGGAGATGAACGAATGCGAGTAATCAGCGCCACGACTGACACCAACGACCTTTTTTCAGTCGGTCCGTGTCTCGACCATCAGGCTGCCCTGGGCACAGGCGGCAAAATGCTGCTGTGGGGCACGAGGGTCATGATCAGCGCTGCCGAGAACAACCGCTGCTATCGGGCCGAGGTAGAGCAGGTGTTCTTCAAAGCGGGTATCCCGGAGATTCTAGTGTCGTGGCAGGACGCGCTGGCAACGGTGGCCCTAGGGGCCAGTCGGCAGGTTATGGTCGGAGAGGTTGAGCGTGGTTCACTTACCCAGGATGAGCAACGTCTTCTTTGGCCGGTTGCTCGACTGCAGCAATACCCTAACCAGTGTGCCTGTCGGCCCATCCGGGAAATCTGCCATGGTGATGCCGTTCGTTCGATCATGTGTCGACTAAACAGAATGTCTTCGCTGCTGCTGACGAAAGACCTTTACGTGGCCAACTTTCAGCAGCCCCACAGCGTTTCCTTGGCCCTACACTGAGACCATTCCCGGCAGCTCCCGCTCCCAAACTTGCACCGGCCTGCCCAAACACTACAAGCTCACTGCAAGACGTATTCAACTGCCCATAGCCACATGACAGCCTCGGTACTTTTGCTAGTGGGATTCTGATCGGAAACGTCGTCGACGTGCGCGACCTCGAAAGAACAGAAGCAGGCCGACAATGGCCACGTAGGTCAACGCCAGCGCAACGACGAGGAGTAACGCTCGATGTCCAACCCACCCGGTTTTGCCAGCGTGGAGCGGATAAAGCGTGTTGTAGACCGAAGGTCCGAGCCCTGTTTGCGTCGCGTCGATAACCTCAAGAACCTCTCCGCTTGTCGGGTGAAGGACAAGGTACGAACGGCCGTTGGGGTGCAGCTCCCCAGCGTTTCTCAGCCGAAGAACCACCGGCCGATCTTTCTGGGAGGGCAGGCTGACATAGCGAAGGGTTGCGGAGGGCAGATGCGTTCGGGATGCGCTCAGGAGCCGATCCCACGCCACAGGGCCCGCTTCAGCGGCAAGCGTTCGGACGGTAGGTCGAGTGTTCACAGCGCTTCCCAATACCCGGCCCAGCAACGCTTCACTCTCCTGATGGAACACGATCGCTGCGCCTGACAGCGCCAGGAACGTCACCAGGACACTGATCAGTAAACCCTGGGCAGCGTGTGAGTTCATGAGCGAGAGCTGGGTGCCTTTGGGCAGCAATCGACGCAGGCGCAGCACGCGTCGGCGAGGCCACCAGATCCAGACGCCGGTCACCAGGAGTCCGGTCACCGTCAACCCTAAAATACCCACCAGCGTGTGTCCGAAATCGCCGGCAAACAAATCCACGTGAAGCTCAAAGATCACTGCGGGGAGTCGTCCTAGCGGACCAAACGTGTCGATCAGCGAGCCATCAGCGATCGAGTGATAAGCCTGGTCACCGCCTTTGAGATAAAGGTGATAGACGGGCAGCCCAGGGCGGGGCATGCCCAGCGTCTGCACGGGCCCGGGCGCCTGAGCCAGGACTGCCTGGATCACCGTGGCGTCCGGTTTTGTCGACCCCTGGTTGTTCCGGATTGAGGGGTATCGCCACTGGCTGTATTCGTCAGACCATAACAAGAGGGCGCCACTGCCCGCTGATAACACGATAAACAAGGCCAGCGTCACGCCAACCCAGCGATGGAGCCACCGCACTAGAAGCTGGTGCGCCAGCTCAACGAAAGCGTGCGGCCGACGCCGGCAAAAAAGGTATCGGCACGCGCACCGGTTTCGACCTGCGAGAAATACGTTTCATACTCTTTGTCGAACAGGTTCTCGATCGCGAGCCCAAAGCGACCGTACCGCGTCTCCCACGTTGCGAAAGCATCGAAAATGGTAAAACCATCGAAGTCTCTGTTAACCGGTGCGCCGGGCCCGCTAAAGTCTCGGTCGTCCAGCACCGATGCCTGGATTCGCAGATTGATCGCGTCGCCGATCGGACCCTCCGCGTAGAGGTTCAGCCGATTGGGCGCGATGTTGATCCCGTCGAGGTCGCTGTCCACTCGCCCATCGCCGTCCGAATCGAACCGCCCATCCAGATTGGCGTAGTTGCCGCCGGCGTACCAGGCGCCGCCGATCGGTACGTCGACAGCAACTTCGATGCCATCGATTTCGGTGCGGAGGCGCTGCACTTCGAAGATACCCGCGTCGTTGAGGAGAAGCCTCGAGCCGTTGTCGGCCTCTGAGTCATAAGCCGCGATGCTTGCGCGCCAGGCGCCGTTGTCGAACTCCAGGCCGATCTCACGGTTGTCGGTCACGATCGGCTCGACGGTCAGCAATGAGTCAACGTCCAGCCCGGGCACGTTGATTCCTCGGAGAACGCGTCCAGCGTCCGGCATCGTAAACCCTTCGCTGAACGATCCGTAGACGTTCCAGTACTCGGCAAACCGCCAGATCACCCCGGCGTTTGGCAGCGTCTCGGAGAAATCCGGCGCGCCGCCCCGCACAAACGTGCTGTTGGCCGCAGCGATGGTCGTGAAGTCGTCAACCTTTAGCTCGGCGTCCTCATGGCGAAGCCCGGCAACGACAGTGACCGCGTCACCTGCCGCCCAGGTCCCTTGTACGAAGGGCGCCAAAGTCTCAAACCGGGTCTCCGGCACCCACTCCCGGCCGCTGCGCGTCAGCACCTGAGCCGAGTCATCGCGGAAATAGTCCAGTCCAAGCGCAACGCTCGAACCCTGGGCGCCGACGGGCCGGTTCCAGGTCAGGCGCAGGCCGTTTTTGTCTGACACCACCGCCGACTGATCGAGGAACGGGGCACCGTCGGGCGTGAGACGGAAAAACCCGCCGAAGGTACCGCCTTCAAATCTGGCCTCGTAAGACTGGTCGAACAGCTGCGCCGTCAGGCTGCCGCCCAGCAGTGATCGATGACGATAGGTGAGTGAGGCGGTGGTTACATCGTTGCGCGCCGGATCGCCGACGAGCGCTGATGGATCACCCGCCTCGGTGCTGGTGAACCGCCCAGTGCTCCGGTCGCCTAGGACCACGCGAAAATCGCCATTACGCTCGAGATCAAAATCATTGATCATGAAGGTGAGATCCGACTCATCGCTGATGCGCCAGGCGCCTTTGAAAAACAGGCCTAAAGAGGTTGAGTCCATGATGTCGCCCTGCGTTGGATACAGGCCAACTTCGTCCCCGTTGCCATCAAAAAACAGGCCACGCTCGTGGAGTGCGATGCCGGCAACCAAATCGAAGTCGCCGATGCGTCTTCCGGTCAGCGCGCTGACTTTATAGCTGAGCCCGTCAGAATCGCCGTTGTCCGGTGCGGTAACCCGGGCGTTGAGTGTGGTCTCCCAGCGCTCGTTGGACCGCGGCGAGCGGGTGACCATCTGTACTACGCCCCCGGTGGCGCCAACGCCCTGAATGGCATTCGATCCGTTAATTACCTCGATGCGTTCAATAAAATCGAGATCGATGGTGTGACCGTCCCGACTGCCGTCCCTCAGGGCGTTGTGCTGCGGTACGCCGTCAATCAGGTAGAGCGGATTTCGGCCTCGAAGCGATTCTGCTCGGCCGGTGAGTTTGCGCAGGCTTGGGCCAAAACTGGGGATGGTTTGTTCAAGGACGCTGGCGAGGTCGTCACTGATCTGGGCCTGCGCGTCGATTGCTGCGCGGTCCAGCACGATAACCGTACCCGGTATGGCGCTGGCCGGCTGTTCGAGGCGGGTCGCAGTGATGACCACCGGCTCGATCTCCGCCGGCTCCTCGCCTTCCTGAGCATAGGTGCAGGGCGCACAAACGATAGCGATAAGGCCAAGGGTCAGCGGTGTTTTCATCCCGGTGTCTCCGATTTTTGAGCAGGTCTGTGCCTTGTTGCGGCAAGGGCGGAGCCACCATCGGCCACACGATAGCGGCCCCGCCGGTCTCGACTGCCGCTGAATCCCAATCACCGGGGGTAGGGGTCCGGTCGTTAGTCCAGAAGCATCAATTACAAATGATAATGATTCGTATTATTGATCGCAATAGGCAAAACACCGGATTTCTTTTCTCGAACAGATTGGGGTTGCCCCGTTTGTTCGGCGAATACGTCGCTACGGTGCTGGAGGGGTAGTTGGGTGAGAGTCAGAGATGCATGCCAGCGCCGTGGTTAGACTCTCGGCGAGCAGGCGCCTGCACCATGATGGAAGGAGGGCAGGGATGATCGGTAGTGAAGCCGAACCCGACCGGACGGCTATTCCTCTTCGGCTGCGGTTGTGTCCTCGGCCGGGCTTTCTTCGGTTCTGGTCGTTTCGAAACTTTGTTGCAGGAGCGGCGTCTCAGGTTCAGGCCGAACTCTCGTTGCCTCACCCATTTCGGGCAGTCGCGTGGCTGAAACCTCGATCATGGTCAGTTCCATCTTTTCCAGCGACTGAGCATCGTCCGTAGAAACCTGAAGGGAGGGATCCCTAGCGCCGAGGTCGGAAAGGTCGGTTTCTTCGTCTTTGGCAGGTTTTAGCTTTTCCAGCGGCGCCATCGGATCGTTCAGCATCTCTACTGAGTCACTGTCGATGCCCGGGTCAGCCGGGTCGCCGTCGTCGCCCGGCGGAGGCTCGGGTTTAGCGTTCGCCTCTTTGCCGGGCCCTGCGATGGCGTCGGCGATCGCCTCTTCCTCGCTGGCCTGGCTACCGATGTGGTACGCAGCGAATCCCGGCATCACCACCTGGTTAACCGCCATCCCCAGGATGCGTCCGGTGAACGGAGCGGTCAGCACGGTTTGGTCGTTGCGAATGGGGTCGGTCACGGTCCCGAGTATCTGACCTTTTTTGACCAGCTCGCCAAGCTCAATCTGGCTGAACAGAATGCCGCCACTGTTAGCCCGAACCCACACGGAATCGTAGAACGCTGGCTGCGGCTCCCCGAATAATCGGAACCGCGGCGCCATAGACATGCGGTTCAACAGCGATTGAATAGCCTCGACGCTCGCGTCAACCGACGACTTGTTGAAGCGGCTGGCTTCGCCGGCCTCCAGCGTGACCGCCGGGATTCCCACGTCGGTGGCCGCTCGTCGCAGCGACCCTTTGGGCCCAGCGCCATGTAGCACCGCGATGGCGCCGAACTGCCGGCTGAAGTCCGCCACCGACTTAACCGTCAGGTCAGCTCGGAGCTGGGGCAGGTTAATGCGCTGAAAGCTTCCGGTGTGCATATCCACCAGGGCCGAGCAGCGGGTGACGATCGTGTCAAACACCGCCTTGGCGAAGCGCGATGCCAGCGAGCCGCTGCTGCTGCCTGGAAAAAACCGATTGAGATCCCGGCGATCGGGCAGATAGCGCGAGCCGCGGAGATAGCCCGAAGCGTTCACGATCGGCACGCCGATGACCGTGCCGGCAAGGTCAGCCGGCTTGATGTCGAAAAGAATTTGCCTGACTACCTCAACGCCGTTGAGCTCGTCGCCATGCACGGCGGCCGTTAGGCAAAGAACCGGTCCGGGCCGCTGGCCGTGGGCCACAAGAATCGGTGTCGGGATGGCGACCGCACCCATGGTCGCTTCGATCTGCCAGTTGAGCTGCCTGCGCTCGCCGGCGGGTATCAGCTGGCCGAGCAGCTCAAACGGCTCGCCGGCAACCGTTGCTGCTACGCTTTCAAAGCCTGCAGGCCCGAGCAGCGCTGCCGGCGGCAATTCCGTCAGCTGCCTCTCGTTAGCTGCCGCCCCGCCTACCATGGCCATCAGCAGTGCCAGCAGGCACGCCTGGGGTGTCCTCATCGTATTTCCCTGCTTTGGGCCACCCTCGGTGGCCTCCCCCGACCGGCGCAAGACGAACGCTCGCCCCGGCACACTTCTTCTATTTCATAGTACGGCCGGCGATCAGCCGACTAAAGCGGAACCAGTCTGGTCGGCGCAATTCGGCCGCTGAGCTGCGTCTTTAGCGAGCAAATACGAGGGCGGGCGCTGGCGCGATAGGTAGCCCAGAGTGCTCATAACAGCTGCTAGGCGCCCTTCGCCTCCTCGTCCGCTTCAGCATCGTCACCCTCGTCACCGTCATCCTCATCTTCCAGGATAGGACCGTCGAGGCCCTTGTCGCGTCGGGTCAACGCGCGTGCCGTTTCCCGATCCAGCTTTTCGATTCGATCGATGACATACGGGAAACCGTCGACTTCAATCCGATCAAAGCGCGCATAAATGTGGTTATTGTCGTAGCGGAAAACGATCCGATCGTTGTTGCCTAGCCCCGGCGCCTTGCGGGCCAGCGTGAGCAGGTAGGGTCGGAATGGGCTCACGTAGAGGATCAGCCGCTGGTTGTCGACAACCGACCAGCTGGAGATGTTCGGTACCCAAAGCTTTTTAAGCGGTTCACCATAAACCGCCTGATTACGCTGACCGGCGTCACCGATCACCTGGTCTGTTTTGGGCCCTGAGCGCTTGGGACTCTCGCTCGATCCAATCACCATGTCCATGCCAGCGGCTTCAGCCTTCGTCGCGGCGTCGTCCGAAGCGTTGCTTTCCTGGGCCGTCACGGCAGCCGTGGCCAGCACACTGGTGATTAATAATATCAATGACTTGCGCATAACCCGCTCCTTACTAATGGGGCGCCTGAGTGATATCAGACCATAAGTGGCGAGCAAAATTCATCACGCCCTGCGGTCGATTCAGCCACCGTTCAGACTCGGCCCGCCAGGACCGTATTGGGTGGTAACCAGCGATGGGTTAGCATGCGCGATTAACCGTCAGAGCTGCCCACCGAGGGCCGTCAGAAAAACACCATGGAAGCCATCTATAACCCCCAGCAGCTGGAGCCGGAAATCCAGGCTGATTGGGACGCCCGCGAAGTCTATCGTGTCACCGAAGACGAAGACCGGGAAAAGTACTACTGCCTGGCCATGCTGCCGTATCCCTCCGGGGCACTGCACATGGGGCACGTCCGCAACTATATGATCGCGGACGTCATCGCTCGCTATCAACGCATGCTGGGCAAAAACGTGCTGCAACCCATGGGCTGGGATGCCTTTGGGCTGCCCGCCGAAAACGCGGCCATCAAGAACAAGGTTCCGCCGGCGCGCTGGACCTACGCCAACATCGACCACATGCGCGGTCAGCTCAAGCGACTGGGCTACGCGTATGACTGGTCGCGCGAAGTCACCACCTGCCGCCCGGAGTACTACCGCTGGGAGCAGCTGATGTTTGTGCGGCTGTTCGAAAAAGGGCTGGTGTACCGGCGCAACGCGACGGTGAACTTTGATCCGGTCGATCAGACCGTGCTGGCCAACGAACAGGTGGTGGACGGCCGCGGTTGGCGCTCGGGTGCGTTGGTGGAACGCCGCGAGATCCCCCAGTGGTTTTTGAAAATCACCGACTACGCCCAGGAGCTCCTGGACAACCTGGACGATCTCGACGGCTGGCCCGACTCGGTTCGGACCATGCAGCGCAACTGGATCGGCCGTTCGGAGGGCGCGGAGTTCTCATTGGCAATCTGCGATGAGAGCGGTGAGGTTCAGCCGGAGCTCAGTCTGCAGGTCTACACGACACGGCCAGACACCAGCTTCGGCATGACCTATTGCGTCCTTGCGCCCGAACATCCGCTGGTGGCGGAAATCACAACGCCGGAGCAGCAGGCTGCGGTCGAGCAGTTTCAAAAGGAAGCGGCAGCGGCCAGCGAAATTGATCGACTGGCTGACGGCGCGCTGGACAAGCGCGGCGTGTTCACCGGCGCCTTTGCTTTAAATCCGTTTACCCAGAAGCCGGTGCCGGTCTACCTGGCTGACTACGTGCTGATGGGTTACGGCACCGGGGCCATCATGGCGGTACCCGGTCAAGATCAGCGCGACTGGGACTTCGCCAAGGCCTACGACCTGCCCATCATCCGCACGGTGGAGCCGCCCGAAGACTTTGACGGTGAAGCCTTCACCGGCGACGGGCCAGCGATCAATAGCGACTGGCTGAACGGGCTGGAAGTTGATGAGGCGAAAGCCAAGGCGCTGGCCTGGCTGGAGGAACAGGAGCTGGGTCAGCGCAAGGTGAACTTCCGGCTTCGCGACTGGGGCGTCTCGCGCCAGCGTTACTGGGGCTGCCCGATCCCCATGATCCGCTGCCCCAAATGCGGCGACGTGCCGGTGCCCGAGGACGAGCTCCCCGTGGTGCTGCCCGAAGACGTGGAGTTCATGGGCGTGCAGTCGCCCATCAAGGCCGACCCGAAATGGCGCCAGACGGTCTGTCCAATCTGCGGCGGTCCGGCCGAACGGGAAACCGACACGTTTGACACCTTTATGGAGTCGTCCTGGTACTACGCGCGTTATTGCAGTCCGGACGCTGACGCCATGGTCGACGAGCGCGCTAACTACTGGCTGCCGGTGGACCAGTATGTCGGGGGCATCGAGCACGCCATCCTGCACCTGATGTATTTCCGCTTCTATCACAAGCTGATGCGCGACGCGGGCCTGGTGAAGTCCGACGAGCCGGCCACCAACCTTTTGTGCCAGGGGATGGTGGTGGCGGACACGTTCTACCGCGAAGACGAGGACGGCGTTAAGCAGTTCATCAATCCGCAGGACATCGAGCCGGTGCTGGACGATCGCGGCGCGATGATCGCGGCCAAGCTGATCAGCGACGGTCAGCCCGTGGAGATCGGGGCCGTCGAAAAGATGTCGAAGTCGAAGAACAACGGCGTTGACCCGGTGCATTTGGTTGAGCAGTTTGGCGCAGACACGGTGCGTTTGTTCTCGGTGTCAGACTCCCCGCCGCACCAGTCGCTGGAGTGGTCTGAAGCGGGCGTCGAAGGCGCACACCGATTTCTGAAGCGCCTGTGGCGCAACGTTGCGGACCATGCGGCCGACGGCGCGGGCGGTAAGCTGGAGCCCGAGGCCCTGAGCGATGTTCAGCGCGACCTTTACCGCAAGCTCCACGAGACGCTGGCCAAGGTCGGCGACGACATCGGTCGGCGGCGAACCTTTAACACCGCCATTGCGGCGATTATGGAACTCGTCAACGCGGCGTCCCGCCACAAGGGCGACACAGACGCGGATCGTGCTTTGCTCCAGCATGTGTGGGAAAACGTGGTGACGCTGCTGACCCCGATGGTGCCGCACGCGGCGCAGGGTCTGTGGCAGGGCCTGGGTAAAGAGGGTGACGTCATCGACCAGCCCTGGCCCGAGCACGATCCGGCGGCGCTGGTGCGTGACGAGCTGGAGATTGTGGTGCAGGTGAACGGCAAGGTCCGGGGCCGCATTCAGGCGCCGGCTGAGGCCAGCCGCGAGGAGCTGGAAAGCCTGGCTCGCGGTGAACCGAACGTCGCTCGCTTTGTCGGGGACAGTCAGGTGCGTAAGGTCATTGTGGTGCCGAAGAAGCTGGTCAATATCGTGATCGGCGGATGAGCGGTCGCCGGGGCTTCCAGACCGCGCTGCTGTTAGGGCTGGTGCTTGTGCTCGCCGGCTGCGGGTTTCAGCTTCGCGGCAGCGCTGCGCTGCCGCCGGAGCTCGACGCCGTGAACCTGGGCATTCCCGACAACCACCCGCTGGCCCGCGAGCTGTCCACGCTCCTGTCAGCCTCCGGGCGGCAGGTGGTTGCGCCCGACAAGGCGACGGCGCAGCTGCAGTTCGAGCAGAACGACCTGCTGCGCGACGTCCAGTCGGTTGGGGCGACCGCGCGGGTTCGGGAATTTGCGCTGCGCTACAACGTGTCGTTTCGTGTTGTCAGCGCAGACGGGCGCGAGATCCAACCGCTGACTTCGCTGGAGATCTACCGGGACTACACCTTCGACCAGGGCCAGGTACTGGGTGCGGCCAGCGAAGAAGAGTTTCTGCGCGACGAGATGACCCGGGAAATGGCAAACCGAATCCTCCGCTCGCTGTCCTCCGGCTGATGCAGCTCGGTGTCGATCGTATTGCGGGTCAGGTCAGCCAGGGCCTGAAACCCATCTATCTCATTTCCGGGGACGAACCGCTGCAGGTGCTCGAAACCGCTGACGCGGTGCGCTCGGCGGCCCGGGAACAGGGCCTGGTGGAGCGTCTGGTGTTCGAAGTCGACAAAAGCTTCGACTGGAATCGACTGGCGAGCGACAGTGCCAACCTGTCGCTGTTTGCGTCACGCCGCTTGCTCGACCTGCGCTTACCCACCGGCAAGCCCGGTCGCGAGGGCGGCGCGGCAATCCGCGCGTTTGCCGATCAGGCTACCGAAGATGGTGACGTGCTGCTGATCACCGCTGGGAAGATCGAAAAGGCGTCACGCAATAGTGCCTGGGTTAAGGCCATTGATCGGCTTGGGATTTTTGTCACGTGCTGGCCGCTGAAGCCGGCGGAGCTGCCTCAGTGGCTGAGCCAGCGGTTTATCAGCCGTGGCGTCGCCGCGGACGCCGCCGCTTGCCGGGCGCTGGCGAGCCGGATCGAAGGCAACCTGCTCGCCGCTGCTCAGGAGGTCGACAAGCTTTCTCTGCTGAAGGCGGGAGGTACGGTGACCGTCGACGATATTGAGGAGGCCGTGGCAGACAATGCGCGCTTCGACGTCTTTAAGCTGTCCGATGCAGCGCTGGAGGGTGATCTCACCCGCGCGCTCCGGGTCGCACGGGCGCTGGCGCTTGAAGCGGCGCCGCTGCCGGTGGTGGCCTGGACGCTCACGCGGGAATCGCGGCTGCTGCTGAATCTGCGCCAGGCGATGGACACCGGGGCCAACGTTCAGGCGATCTACCGGGCCAACGCGGTGTGGGACGCCCGCAAGAACCTGCTGCAACGAGCGATGCGCCGGCTCAATGAGCGCCAGCTGACTCAGGCGCTCGAACATTGCGCGCTGCTGGACCGGCAGACCAAGGGCCTGGCCGCTGGCGATCCCTGGCAGTCGGTTGAGGCCCTGGTGACGCTGCTCTGTCTCGGGCGTAAGCCCATGGTGTCGCAGCGCGCCGCGCAAGGCTCGTGACCGAAGCTTCAGCGCCGGGGTCCGATAGCTCAGGCCGCCTCGTCGTCCTTGGAGGGACCTTCAATCCGGTGCACTACGGCCACCTGAGCATCGCCAGCCAGGTTGCCTGGCAGCTCGACGCCACCGTCCATCTGCTGTTATCCGCCCGCCCGCCGCATCGCGATTACGCCGTGGCCAGCGCCGGGCAGCGTTGGGAGATGCTCAAGCTCGCCACGCGGGGCCATCCGCGCCTGCTCCCGGATCGGCGAGAGCTGGACCGAGACGGGCCTTCTTTTATGGTCGACACGCTTGAGAGCTTGCGCAATGAGTTTCCTGCGGCCGGCGTATCGCTGGTGCTAGGCAGTGACGCCGCGGCCGGGCTGGCGAGCTGGCACCGCAGCGAGGAACTGGCGCGGCTGGCGCATCTGGTTGTGGTCCGACGACCGGGAATGGACGATGGATTGGATCCGTCGCAGCTTGCCGCGCTCGGCTTTGCGCCGGCTGATAGCGTCGACGAACTGGATCCGCCGCAGGGTGGTCGAAGCCTGATCCTGGAGACGGTGGCGCTGGAAATTTCGGCCAGCGCGATACGCGAACTGGTGCGCCAGGGTGGCCCAATCAATTATATGACGCCGCCCGCGGTGGTGGATTTCCTCACCCGAGAACGGCTGTATGTTCGTTGATCCGCGGGGACAGCCCTCCTACAATGCTAGACACCGCATCGGTTTGAGGTTTTCAGACATTTGAAAAAGGGCTCACCCGCCGGCCAAAACCCCGGCACCGCGTCACCGGCGATTTCACCGCAGCAGGTGGCTGATCTGGTCAACGGCGCGCTCGACGACGCCAAGGCTGTGGACATTCAGACGATCGATGTTCGCGGCAAAACCACCATCACCGACTACATGATTGTTGCCTCAGGCAACTCGACCCGCCACGTCAAAACCCTCGCCGACAGTGTGATCACTCGCAGCAAGGAACGGGGTATGCCCGTGGTTGGCGTTGAAGGTGAGCGGGAATCAGAGTGGATCTTGGTGGACCTGGCCGACGTGCTGGTCCATTTGATGGTGCCCCGCGCGCGAGCCTTTTACGCGCTGGAATCGCTGTGGACCGTCGATGACGAGGCGGCCGCAGAAGCGACGCCCTGAGCGGCTGGGTCCGGCGGCCTGCCGCTGAAACCCACCATCCGGCTCCTTGAACATTCGGCTGCTCGCCGTTGGCGGCAAAATGCCCGATTGGGTCAACGCAGGTTTTCAGGACTACCAGCGCCGCCTGCCGCCTCACCTCAAGCTGCAGCTCACCGAAATCCCGCTCCCGAAAAGACGCGCGTCGCTCGCGCTTGAGAAGAGTCTGGCCCAGGAAGGCGAGGCGCTGCTCAAGGCTGCCGCCGGCGCGCAGCGCGTGATCGCGCTGGACGTTGCCGGCAAACAGTTCAGCACCCGACAACTGGCAGACCAGCTCGATGAGTGGCTGGGCCTGGGGGGTGATGTGGCCCTGCTGATCGGCGGCCCGGATGGTTTGGACGCCCGGGTGCTTCAGCACTGCCAGCAGCGCTGGTCTCTGGGCAAACTGACGCTGCCTCATCCACTGGTGCGCGTGGTGCTCGCTGAACAGCTTTACCGCGCGCACAGTATTTTGGTCGGACACCCCTACCATCGTGAGTAACGGCGCTCCAGCTCTCTGGCTCGCCTCGCGTTCGCCAAGGCGGCGAGAACTGCTCGCGCAGATCGGCGTTAGCTTTGCCTTGCTTGAGGTCGATGTGGAGGAGCAGCCTGGGGAAAGCGAATCGCCCGCCGACTACAACCTGCGGGTTGCGCAGGACAAAGCGGTGGCCGGCGCCGGTCAACGCCCCAGCGCGATGCCGGTGCTTGGGGCCGATACGGAGGTGGCCCTCGACGGCCGGATCTACGGCAAACCGGCCGATGCCGCCGAGGCGCGTGAGATGCTGCAGAGCCTGGCGGGGCGCACGCACCGCGTTTACTCAAGCGTGGCCGTCGTCAACGAAGCGGGTGAAGCCAGGAGCTGTCAGCAGGTCAGCGAGGTGACCTTCGCTGAACTGGACCTTCGGCAGATTAACGCCTATCTAACGACCGGTGAGTATGCTGGCCGGGCCGGGGGCTATGCGATTCAGGGATTGGGGTCCAGCTTTGTGGCCCACATCGAGGGCAGTTATTCTGGCGTGATGGGATTACCACTTTTTGAAACCGTGCCGCTCCTGCAATGGGCCGGCGCCCTTAAGCCCGACAGCCCGCTCCGGCTATGAGCGAAGAGATGCTGATCAACGTAACCCGGAGCGAAACCCGGGTGGCGGTGCTGGAGAACGGCATGCTGCAGGAGCTCATCATTGAGCGCAGCAGTCGCCGTGTGTACCTGGGCAACGTTTATCAAGGAACGGTGGTTCGGGTTTTGCCCGGGATGCAGGCCGCGTTTGTCGACGTGGGGCTGGAGCGGGCGGCCTTTTTGCATGCCTCCGATATTGGCCGCCATCACGCTGAGACCGATGACGCTGAACCTCAGGAGACACCGCCGATCACCCAGCTGCTGCGCGATGGCCAGAAGATTTTGGTGCAGGTCATCAAAGACCCCATCGGCAGCAAAGGCGCGCGCCTCACCACCAACATCTCCATCCCCTCTCGCTTTCTGGTTCTGACCCCGTCGTCATCCCAGATCGGCGTGTCGGTGCGTATTGAAGATCCGGAAGAGCGCGAACGGCTCCGGGGCATGGTCGAGGCGGCTCGGGACGATGACAGCAAAACCGGCTACATCGTTCGCACCAATGCCGAGGGCATGGATACCTTTGCGATCCGCGCGGATCTCGCCTACCTGAATAAGCTGTGGGACTTGATCCA